>DYFS01000043.1:0-5212 GCA_020725055.1 Candidatus Hadarchaeum sp.
AAAATCGCAACAATTAGAGGAATTCCTGTAGTCTTCTGATAGCGTTGATTTTTTCCTTTTGACCTATCTTTGCCTCTTGAATCGCGCCCTCGAGGATCTCCGTGGTTTTCTGGTATGTTGGCTTATCCACCGGGAACGGCACACCATCCTTCCCCCCATGAGCGAAGCTGTACCGCGCGGGGTCCTTCCAAGACGGCGGCTTCCCGTAAATTAAATCTGAAACCAACGCCAGCGCACGAACGGCTTTCGGCCCGATTCCCCTTATCGCGACAAGCTCTTCGTAGTTCTCTGGCTGGAGTTCGTACGCCCTCTGCAACGCCGCAGACGTCTGCTTTGTCAACTTGGTTATCGCGTGCGAGGTCGGCATCACCAGTTTCAGCACCTGAGGGCTCCGCTCAAAATATTCATCGAGCGAGCGCTGCTCCGCCTCGCGCAGATAAGGCAATAGGTGCTTCGGGTTATCTCGCACCAAATCTACGCTTGTTTTTCTTGCTTCTTCGCTCTTCCGTGCAGTCATGTCTAACACGACCTCTTCTTTGCGATCCCCAGCAATTCCGGAGTGCGGCTCATCCACGAAACTCTCCACACCACTCGATAGCCAGTGATAGCGCCGAGCGTAGCGATCATGCATCCCCTGCTGCACCACCACCCAGCCACCATCTTCGCTGAGCACGAAGCAGTGGTGGTAGAGCTGGTAGCCGTCCTGCACGCAGGCGTTGTCGACCTTGGCCGCCATTCTGCTCGCGTACTTCAGTTCCTCAACCTTTTGGGACGAGATTGGGAAAACGTCTGTGAGTTTCTGAATTTCGTTTGGCGTTCGCTTCGAGACCTTCCCCTTGCCGCCGCAGACCGCGATGCCGAGTTCCTCAGGCTTTATCGCCTCTTTCAGGGCACCCATCGTCACCGTAGTAAGGCCCGAACTATGAAAATCATATCCGAGAACGCATCCTAGTGACTGAAAGAAGAATGGATCTGCTATCCTCATGAGGAATTCTTCTTTTGAATATTCTTGAATAATCACAGCCGATATGGCTCTGCCCAATTTCACCATTTGTTTGAATAACCATGGTGGGCATTTGCCGCCGTGCAATGGCAGCTCAGCAATTCCAACGCGCTTCATCAAATTACTTTATGATCCCCGACTAAAAAATCGCCCCCCACCTTAATCGGGGCACTTTCCGGATAGTTGTTATATTTATAACAAGTGAACTGCCTAGAGCCAGCTAGCCCAGAGGCCAAAAAACAGCTCAACGCAAAAAGCGGGCCCACCGCGGTCAGTCACTTCGTCACGTAGTAGCCAGCCGCCTTCTCCCGTGCCACCCGTTTCGCATACCCCTTCGCCACGAGCTCCATTAGCGCGTTGTTTGTCATTCCCTTTGGCAAGCCGGCGGCGCGCATCACGTCATCGGCGGTCTTGAGGGCATTCGGGCTCGTTGCGCCAAGCTTCTTTATCGCATCGTAGACTTTCTTCCCTGCGGGCGTCAGATCGGTAGTCATTATTTCACCCCTTCACCGTCTTTCTTTAGAACACTCATTTAAAACTCTTTGTTATCTCCAAGCTCATGTCCAAAGCCGGAGCTCGGAGGGTCATGTAACTAGATGAAACGATGTCTACGCCTGCTGCCGCATAACTCGCAACATTTGCTAGGTCTATGCCTCCTGATGCCTCCACCAAAACACGTTCGCGCAAATCAGCTTTCTTGAGCAAATCGATTGTACGCTTGACCTCCGCCGGCATCATATTATCGAGCATCACGATATCCGCACCAGAGCGAGCCGCGCTCAGTGCCTCGTTGGCTGTGCTTACCTCTATCTCAACTTTTTTGGAAAAGCTCGCGGTGCGGGCCAGCTTAACCGCTTCACTTATCGAACCGACCAAGCGGATGTGGTTGTCCTTTACCACAACACAATCGTCGAGCCTGAATCGATGGGGGTCGCCCCCTCCAACCTGTATAGCGCGTTTGTCGAAATAGCTGAGCAACGGCATCGTCTTTCGGGTTGCTGCCAAAATTATTCTCGGATTCTCCTTCCTTATGCGCTCAACCATCCCGTGCGTCGCCGTGGCAACGCCGCTCATCCTCATGAGTAAATTCAGCGCTGTCCGTTCGGCCATCAAAATCCCGCGAGCTGGACCCCTGATGCGCATGACGACATCGCCTGGCTTTATACGCTGCCCATCATGCTTCAGCGCTTTAACTTTCGCCCCGACTTCATCAAATGATATTGAAGCTTCAACCACGCCAGCCAAGATGCCTGCCTGCTTTGCGACAACTTCGGCGCTTGCCACCGCTTTGGCCGGCACTATAACCTCAGAGGTTATGTCGGCAAAACCTATGTCTTCTGCCAGCATCTCGCGGATTTTCCTTCTCACCATCATGCTAGTCACGCGCAGCCCTCCCTGAAATCTCTAACATCCGATCGATCGCCGCGCGGGCTTTTTTAGCTATCTCGGGCGGCACCTTCACCACATATTTCTTATCGCGCAACGCCGAGTAAACCTTTTCTAGGGTGTGTTTTTTCATCTGTTCGCATATCGCCGTTTCAAGCACCGGCATAAACTCCTTGCCCGGGTTCTCCCTCCGTAGCCGCTCTACCATGCCTATTTCCGTTGCGATGATGAACTGCTTCGCTGGCGACGCTTTCGCGCGAACGAGCATCTGACTGGTACTGCAGATGTGGTCGGCTAGATTTTGAACCTCTGGGTCGCACTCGGGGTGAATAAGGACCTCAGCTCTCGGGTATTTTTCTTTTAAAAGGGCAACATCCGCTGCGCTGAATATGCGGTGCACGTAGCAATATCCGTCTTCCGGGAGCGGGATGATCTTTTTATCCGTGCGGCGCTGCACATACCAAGCGAGGTTTTTGTCGGGGCCAAAAAGTATCTCTCCCTCGTCCAAAGCGTTCACGATCTGCGGTGCATTCGCAGATGTGCAGCAAACATCGGCTTCAGCTTTCGCCTCGGCGAGCGTGTTGACGTAAAGCACGACCGCGGCATCTGGGTGCTTCTTCTTCGCCTCGCGCAGCACCTCAAGCGACAACTGCTCCGCCATCGGGCATTTAGCCTCGGGATCCGGGATGAGTACTGTCTTTTCCGGGTTGAGTACGGCTGCTGTTTCTGCCATGAAGTTCACGCCACACAGCAGAATCAAGTCGGCGCCTACCTTGGCCGAGTGCCTCGCTAGGTCGAGGGAGTCACCCATGTAATCTGCGAGGAGCTGGATTTCCGTTCGCTGGTAGTTGTGCACGAGCAATGCGGCGTTCTGCTCCCTTTTCAACTCCACAATTTTGCGGCTCAGCTCTGCTACTTGCATTCAAATCCCTCAGCCAACGTTTTCAGCGGTGGTAGAATTAAGGCTTTGCTACCGTAAATTTCGTGGCCTAATCACCACTTGGGTCAGGTTTGTTAACCATTAACGCTTAATTTTGATAAAATTTTAAGCCCCTGCGCTTAAGTGGATGGGGTTTGTTTTTGGTGAAGAAATCGTTGAAAAAATGGCAAAAGGGCCTCCACGACCCGCGCGTGGGTGGCAATTTTACACGAAGTAAGATTATCGCGGCATCCGTTTTTGGCTTCATCATAGGTTTAATCGCTGGCCTGTTGGGTGTCGGCGGAGGGGAGTTTAGACTACCGGTGTTGATTTGTCTGATTGGCTTTCCCGTGGCAATAGCTGCGGCGGCAAATCTAATCATAGGGCTACTAACCGTCACGGTTGGGCTAGCCACTCGCTTGGCGGTAGGGATAATGCTTCCCGAAGCGATTGGCGTCATCGTGATGATGAGCGCGGCGTCGATCATTGGGGCATACGCGGGGGCAGCGATAACTGGCAGGGTAAAGGAAAAATATCTGAAACTCGCGGTTGGTGTGCTCCTCATCGTGATAGGGCTGAAAATGATCCACGATGCTTTCACGCCAGAGGTTCCATCTGGTCTTGCCCTCAGCTACCTCACCAGTATGCTTTTGGCAGCGCTGCTCGGCGCGCTGATAGGGGTAGTTAGCGGGGCGCTTGGTGTTGCTGGTGGTGAACTTCGAATTCCGGCGTTTATGTATGCTTTTAACATGCAAATCAAGACCGCTGGTACCGCGAGTTTGCTTGTGTCTATACCGACAGTCACCGCCGGGGCGCTCAAACATACTAGGATGAAGCACGTAAGCAGGGGGGTTGTTCTCATTTGCGTCGCGATGGCGATACCGTCTGCTGTAGGCGCCTTCATCGGCGGCCGCTTGGTTCTGATAGCTGGAGAAGCGTTTCTGAAAGCCCTGCTTGGGGTCGTCCTTATGTTGGCGACGGTGCGAATGGCAAAACCGTGAGGGTTCAGGTCCCAACTCGAACTGTTTCGGTAAGGCTGCGCAGGGTTCTTATCGCTGAAAGTGCCGCAAGGTAGCTCGTGCGCGGGTTGTCCGGCGAAGGCACATTTCTCGCTTCTGTCACGAACTCGCCTACCTTGCCCCGCACCCGAATCCCGTGCACGTTGCGATTCAACGACGGGTCCGCGACGATTCGAACCTTCGTTTTGCTGAACCCGATGCCGGCCAAGCTGAGGGTCGCTGCGACGTTGACGCTCTCCGGGAAAGCTTTCACCGCCTCCCTTGCCGTGCCCTTGAAGACCACGAGCGGTTTTCTCAGCTTGGTCAAATTAACACCCTTTTTTTGTATGTACTCGCTGTACGCCAGCGCAACGGGCGGCTTCCGCGTCGTCAAAACTACCTCATCGATGTCCTCTCCCGCGGCCTTGATGCCATCGATGCCCAGAATCGCACCCGACGGCACGTGAACCCTGCGGCCGGTCCGCTCGGCTGTTTTTCTGATCGCACCAAGCAGCCTCGCGTCACCGAGCGCCCCCACACTCATGATCATCAAGTCTTTTTTTGACTTCAAAACGCTCAACGCGTACTTGGCAACTGCTCCCTGTGACGCCGCCTCAATCACCAAATCGACCGTTTTGTCGGCGAGGATATCTCTCGCTTGCTTGGCGACTTTTGGTTTCGAGCGTAGTTTTTTTACCAACGCGTCGCAGCTCCCTGATTTTAAGTCAAAGACCCAGGCCAGCTCAACCCTGCCGGCCTTACCCGTGTCTATCGCCTTCGCCAGCGTCGTGCCTATCGCGCCACAGCCTATGAGCGCAACCCTCAAACTCGCACCCGTTTGTACTCGCCCCCCAAATGTTTATCATTTTTGGTCGGCGGTAATGTTTAAATCGTTGGGGTCAACGC
>DYFS01000043.1:5312-8532 GCA_020725055.1 Candidatus Hadarchaeum sp.
GAACATTGGTTGGGGGCGCGAGTATGGTAATGGATAGGGTGGCGCGGGCGTGCGAACGGAGGCCGCGCACAATCATTCTCGTTGCGGTACTCCTCACGTGTTTCATGGCGTACGGCGTTACGAAAGTGTCGATGACGACTGAGTTTGAGAAATTCTTGCCCGAGGGTTATCCCTCTGTCAAAACAACGCTAGAGTTCGAGAACAAATTCGGTCTTGCGCCAGAATTGATTTTGCTTGAAGCGGAAAACGTCGTTAAAGCAGATGTAATCCGTGCCATCCTCGAGATAAAAGAAGCGCTTGAAAACGAGCCCGAGCTGCGAGGGTACGTTGCCGGAGTAGAAGCTTATACCGATTACGTCATTCCTCAAATTTTACAAGCGAGCGGGGGGATATTGCCCCCTGATCCCCAGCTCGAGACAAGCGTTTTACTTTTGCTTGCCACTCCTGAAGTTGCAGGTGCGACCAGTGGGCTTTTGAGCGATGATCGAGAAGCGGCGCTAATCAAAGTCCACATTGCCCCCGAGTCTAGGCAAACGCAAAAGATCGACGCTCTGCTTCGGCTCGTGCGCAGCCTTGACGAGAATTATGAGATCTTAACGCTTGGAACGACCGGGGACCTGACCATAAGCACCGAAGCGTGTGGACTGATGGAAAGAGACAACCGCGTCCTCATTCCTGCCGCGGCCATCCTTGTAGCTATAGTTCTGCTGTTAGCATTTAGGCGCTTTTCAGACCTTGCCCTGCCCTCGCTCACGGTTGCGCTCGGTACGATTTGGGCGGTTGGAGCGATGGGGTGGCTAGGGTTTGACTTCATGATGGTCCACGTTGCGCTGATCCCGCTCATTCTTGGGCTTGGTATTGACTACTCGATTCACGTGCTCAACCGCTACTACGAAGAGCTGAGAAAAGGACTGCCCACCGAACGAGCTGCTTTTGCCTCCATCCGCAAGACGGGTGCAGCGATAGCCCTCGCCGCAACGACGACGATAATCGGATTCAGCTCTTTCATGGTCTCGGACCTTCCGCCCATCAGCACCCTCGGCGCGTTTGCCGCGTTCGGCATAGCCTCAACCTTCTTGCTAGCCACCGCTTTCTTGCCGGCGGTGCTCGTGTTGCGAGACAGTAAAAAGGCGAAGGCACCGTCGCGAAGGGGGAAGCGAACCAAATTGCTTTCGGCCATAGCGATCGAGGCCGGGCGCCACGGGCGACCAATTGTGTTGATTGGTGTGCTCGTCGCCGGCGTTTGCGCCTTTTCTACAATTGGCATCTCTACCACCATGTCGTTCGAAACCTTCTTGCCGAGCGATGTTCCTTCCATGGTCACGCTCCATAAGGTAGAGGAGAAATTCGGTGGTCAATCACCCATCATCGTTCTAGCCAAGGGAGGAGTCACGACTCCCGCGGGATTGCAAACCATGCTCGAGCTTGAGAATTTGGTGGTCTCGCGGGGGGACAATTTGATCACGGGTTCGTTGAGCTTGGCCAGCATCGTTTACCAAATCGAAGGAAAGCTTCCAGCAACGGAACAAGAGAGCGCGGCGGTGATCGGGAATCTCGACCCTGCCCAACGGGGCAAAGTTTTAAGCGGCGATACGGCTGCGATCTACTTTTTCATCAACGCAAAGACCGACGAAGAGATGGCTGACGCAACCCGGATCGTCAGGGAACAAGTGGAAGCGCTAGGCGACGGTTCTTTGGAGCTAAGCGTTGGTGATGAGCCTGCGGTTGGTGGGGGGCCTGTTATCATCAGCGATATCACGGGCACGGTCATGTCGAGCATGGTAAAGACAACTGCCCTCGCGTTTTTGCTTTGTCTCGTGGCCCTCGCCCTGGCGTTTAGATCGCTTGTGCTTGGAGCACTTGCGCTCTTGCCGATGCTCTTAACCATAAGCTGGGAGTTCGGTACGTTGCGAGCGCTTGGGTGGTCGCTTGACGTGGTAACGATGGGCATCTCGGCGCTGATCATAGGGATAGGCATCGACTACGCCGTCCACATCATCCACCGCTTCCGTGAGGAACGCGAGCTGGGGTTCCAGCAGGCGATTCGGGTTACGGTGACCAGCGTTGGCAATGCGTTATTAGCAGCCGCTGCAACAACCATCGGCGTGTTTGTGGTGATCGCGTTCTCGCGAATGCCGGCGCTCATGCGATTCGGCACGCTGACCGCGCTCGTAATCTCCTACGCGTTCATTGCAGCCCTAGTGATTCTGCCATCGGTTCTTGTTATCCATGCGCTTTGGAAACGAAAAAGAAAGTAGAGTTGTCCAACTTAAAAAATTGCGTTAATGACGTGTGAATAACCGATCTCTCATAAAAGAAGTGCCAAACTGGTGATGTACCATGATTGTTGGGTTGTTTGTAGTTTCGCATGGGAATAAAAAGCGTTGCCCACTGTTCGGACCAAGGAGTTAAAACGCGGCCTTGATCGCTTTGTTGGCTTTACTCAATCTAGGGATAATTTTTTGGTTGAAAAAGTAGCTCGCGCTCTCCCGCAACAATATCCCCAAAAATTCGATTTTACCGATTTTCTCGTTTTTCCGCTTTAACGCCTTCAAAGCTTCAAAAATGTATGTGCACCCAGCATATAGGATAAATTTATCGATCTCTGACACCCCTCCGGCCCACTCCGCAAATTTTTTACTCCATCGGGCGGTATGCTGCGCGCAAACAACGAATAGATCCTTCCGTGCGTCTGTGAGTTGCTTTCTTTCGAAGGCCCTCTTCTCCTGTAATACACCCAGCGGGACAAAAAACAGCGGGACTACCATCGAGGGATAGTCCTTGAGCCGCGCGACAAGCTCGATTGTTTTTATAACATCCTCGTCGGTTTCATCAGCACAGCCCATCACCAGAGTGGCGATCGGTATAAAGTTATTATCCGCCATCACCGCGAAGCCGCGCTCAACAACCTCGGGCCATTGCTCCGGTGGCCAGGGTTTGGCCTTATTCCTCATGTATTTTTCCACGAGCCTCGGTGAGCCCGTTTCCAACCCAACTTGAAATCCCGAAAAATTATTTCCTCCAAGCCCGAGTTCTTCCCCAATCTGCTTGAGGATGTCGGGCGCAGAAGCGGCCGCTGCAACGGTCGCGTGGGTAAACGCAATGGGCTTGCGGTTCTGTTTTGCTATTAGGTTGACCATTTTTATCAATTTCACAACCTTCTCATTTGGCACCCACTCTCCAACTTTCGTCCCGTATCTCAACACGTCTTCCGAAAGCA
>DYFS01000044.1 GCA_020725055.1 Candidatus Hadarchaeum sp.
GGCGACCCCACCACTCAACTCACGCAAAATGAGTGAGATTTTGGCTCCTAAGACAAAGAATCATTTATGTTAACAAAAACATTAACTTTATAAAGATGCCAAGCAGATGCTAGTTTGGGACGTTACGACGAAACCTTACTCAAAACTATGTGCAGAGCTTTCCGGAGCAACATTCACGCCGGCGGATGTTCGGAGGGTGCTGGGTTCTACGCCCGGATCAACGAGGGTTATCGTTTCCAGGTTGATGGGCGCCGGTCAGATCATTCCGCTGGAAAGGGGAAAATACCGCTTGGTTAGGCAGGAAAATCTCATCAAACTCCATGAGCTCAAGACCAGAAATCCAAAATTGTATCAACTGGCGCTTGAGGTTTACCAAAAGCTCCCAGATTTGAAGATGCTGGCGCTGTATGGCTCGCAGGTTGCGGGTGTGGCCGATGAGTTCAGCGACTGCGATGTTTTGGTTGTTTCCGAGAAGGTGCTCGAAAAGGGGGAAAAAAGGAAATTTAAGCAAGAGCTGGAAAGAAAGCTGGGCATCAAACTTCACCTGACGATCTGGTCGGAGAGATCCTATCGGACTTTCATCCTGACTGAACCCCATTTAAAATTCTGGTTAAGTGAGGCGATTATCTTGGATGAGGGAGGTCTGTCTTGGCCGCTTCCGCCAACCGCGAAATGGGGGTATAAAGAGGCCCTGCACGTGGCGGAGGGTTACATCGATATCGGTGATGATGCGCTCGGACCAAGAAGGGCAGCCTACTACCTAACCCCCCTGAAGATAGTACTGATGGTTGAACATGCACTCAATCTTGACTACAGCTATAAAAAAGTAAGGGAGGAATTGGAGAGGCTTGTCGGCAAGGACCTCGTGCAGGCGACGAGGGAAGATCGTTTCTCGCCCAAGGGGATAAAGAAAAAACAAATAGAGGAACTGAGGAAGATTGCGAGAGAAAAATTGAGGAAGGTGAGGATCAAGCTCAGCTTACTTGGGGAGAACGAGTCAGACCTGTACCTGAAGGAGTTGATGAGATGAGCAGAAAGAGCGAAATCAGGGAGATGGCGAATCTCGTGGGCAATTCGGCGGCGCACGTCGCCGTTTACGGGGAGGGGGCGAGAACAGAAATCGAGGTCTACATGTCCGATGCATTTGAAATAGCGGAAAAAAGAACTTGGAATTGCCGGGAGATGGAGAATTTTAGAGAAATGGCGCTGCGAAGGGCTAGCAGCGTGATGAAGGAGAGGATCAGGAGAGGAGACTTGAGTGAGAAAGAGTCCGATAACGTTTCAAAAGCGGCGGCGGAGTATATCGACAAGTTTGTGAAGGAAGAGCTTGCGAGAGAAGCATAAGTTTAATTTTTATTCGCGGCAGGGTGGCGTTTTCCAATTAACCCCTTGTTTTCCGCAGCAGCCACCAGATGAAAACGAGCAAGGCGGCGATCAGCATGTACCTCACCCCCGGCCACAACTCTGGCCCCGCCGCCGCGCCCCACGAGCCAAAGCAGTAGAACGCGCCATCGCCATCCCCAATAAAGACCTTCCCGTGGGCGACCGCGGGTGAGGCCCTAGCCACCACACCGATTTTGTGTTTCCATATTCCAGACCCGTCATTTTCGCGCAGCGCGTAGAGGTAGCCATTCCAAGAGGCGACGAAGACCTTGTTGTCTGCCACAGCCGGCGAGGACTGCACCTTGCTCCCGGTTGGGGTTGCCCAGATCACGCGGTTCTCGCGCGCGTCCAAACAGTAGACGTAGCCGTCATCCGACCCTGCGTACACCCGATTCTCGAAGACCGCCGGCGAGGACCGCACCCAGCCCCCAGTCAGGAATTTCCACACCACACGATTTTCAGCTGGCACGTTCTCGCGCGCGTCCAAACAGTAGACGTAGCCGTCATCCGACCCCACGTACACGCGGTTCTCGAAGACCGCCGGCGAGGACTCGACACGCCCCTCCGTTCGGAACTCCCACACGAGCTCACCGTCCTTCAAGCTGCACACGCTCCACTTGGGATCCAAGCTCGTCCTCGCGCCAACGTACACGCGGCCGTCAACCACCGCGGGGGAGGACACGACGACGTACGTGGTTTGGAATTCCCAGAGCTTTCTCCCATCCCGCGCATCGAGGGCGTACACGCGGTTGTCCCAAGAGGCGACGAAGACTTTGTTGTCAGCGACCACGGGCGAGGACTGCACCGGGCCGCCAGTCTGGAAGTGGGCCTGCCACGCCGGCTCCCCGTTGTCCGCGTGGATGGCGTAGACGCGGCCATCGTCTGAGCCGACGTACACCACGCCGCCGAACACCGCCGGCGATGAGTGCACGGCCCCGCCGGTCGGGTAGCTCCACTCCACCAGGCCGTTGACCGCGTTCAGGGCGTACACGCAGCCGTCCTCTGAGCCAACGAAGACCCTTAGGCCGACCACCGCCGGCGAGGACCAGCTTCCCGTGCCCTTACGGCGCCACGCTATCGCATCGCTGTCGGGCGCGCGTGAGATGGAGTAACCGGTGCGCGCCGCGTCGCCGCGGAAGGTTGGCCAGTCTTGGGCAGACGCCAGGGTGGCGAAGGCAAATAAGAAAAGCAGGACGAGAGCCACCGCGCGCATCCAAATCCAAAAGACGGTATACGCGGGGGGTAAAAAAAGCTCGCCCCATGATTCAAGTTCAAGGAGCAAGATTTTAAGGCGGACGTGTGAGGTTTTATATCAAGGCAAAAAATGAGGCTGAAACCATGAATACGGGTCAAGCGCGCGGGGAGCGGCCGGTGCCGTTAACAGAGATGATAGGCCACACTCCTTTGATACGTATGAACAAGGTGACGAGGGGCCACGATCTAGAGCTCTTCGGGAAGGCCGAGTTCATGAACCCCTCCGGGAGCCTCAAGGACCGAATTTTACTGAAGATACTGATGGGAGCGATCGAGAGCGGCAAGCTCCGCCCCGGGATGACAATCGTTGAGTGCACCACGGGTAACACCGGCATTTCGACCGCGATGCTTGGGGCCTACTTCGGGTACCCGGTGCTCATCGTCATGCCAGAGGGGATGAGCGAGGAGCGGATGAAGGCGATTCGGGCTCTGGGGGCGAAGATCCTGACTTTGCCCGGGGGCGAGTCCGATGTCGACTTGGCCATGAGGCGGGCGAGGGAGCTCGTTTCTCTCGATCCCGAGCGTTACTTCTGGGTGGACCAGTTCAACAACCCCATGAATGCCCAAGCCCACTACGAGACCACCGGGCCGGAGATATGGGAGCAGGTCGGCGGGAAGCTGGACGCCTTCGTTGCCACCGCGGGGACCGGGGGAACCATCACTGGGGTTGGACGGTACCTGAAGGAGCGGGACCCGAAAATCAAGCTCTTCGCCGCGGAGCCAGCGGAATGCCCGGTCCTCTCGAAGCAGCGCTGGGGCTCGCACCGCATCGAGGGCATAGGAGATGGCTTCATCCCCTCGATCTTCGACATCTCCCTGCTCGACGGCGTGATTCTCGTCCCGTCCGAAGAGGCTATCTGGACGACCAAGCACATCGCCCGCGAGGAGGGGCTTTTCGTGGGGATCTCGAGCGGGGCGAACGTCGCGGCGTGCTTCAAACTGCACAACCACCACCCAGAGCTGAAGCGCATCGTCACCATGCTGAACGACCACGGCTTCCGCTACTTCTCGACCCTCCTGTTCGGCGAGGTGAAGGAGGTGGAAATCCCGGAGCGCCGGCATGAGATCGAGCTGACGCCGCAGCAGATGGAAGCGGTGGCGCGGCTTGAGGTGATTGAGTAACTACTTTCCGCTGGCCTTCTGCAGGATGCCCCGTGCCGCGAGCAAGCCTGTAGCCGCGGCCGTCACGATGCCCCGCGAGAGCCCGGCACCATCGCCGGCGACGAAGAGATTCGGAACACCGGTCTCCATCTTTTCGTCAACCTCGGTTTTCATGGCGTAGTACTTTACCTCTGGGGCGTAGAGCAGCGTCGAGTCGGAGGCGACGCCGGGTGCGACTTTATCCAAGCGCTCCAAGGCCTCGAGCAGGTCGGTCACGATCCGCCCGGGTAGCGCCATCGAGATGTCACCAGGAGTCACGCCCCGCAGCGTCGGCATCACGTGCCCCCGATCAATCCGCTGCCACGTCGACCGCCTCCCCGCGCGCAGGTCGCCCACGCGCTGCAGCAACGGCCGCCCGCCGCCAATCGTCGTGGCAAGGTAGGCAATCGATCGCCCGTAAGCGGTCGTGTCGGTGACAGGCTGCGTGAGCTCGATGTGGACCAGAAGCGCGAAGTTTGTGTTCTGCGATTTCTTCGCTCGGAGAGATTGCCCGTTCACGCCGACGCAGTCGTCGTAGCGCTCCTCCATTACAAATCCTGCAGCATTGCTACAAAAAGTCCTTACAAAATCATCGAAGGTCTTTGTGCGGATGTGAAACTTTGGATCGCGGTTCACCCTGACCACCGGCTCGTAAACGACAGCCGGCACCTCCACGCGCACGCCAACATCGATGGGGCCGTGGGTGAGCTTTACCCCTAGATCCCGCGCCTGTTCCGCGAACCAATCAGCACCCACCCGCCCTGGGGCCGCGAGGACGTACTTTGTGCGGATCCGTTTTCCCTTAACGATGATTTCGCCCTTTCCGATCCGCTCGACTTTTGAATTAAGAATGAATTTTACACCCTGCTTTTCAAGTTTTCGTTTGAACGAGTTGATGATGTCGGGCAGGTATTCGCTGCCTATGTGGCGCTGGAGGATTGGGATGAATCGAACGCCTGCCGCAGCTGCGCGCCTCGTGAGTTCCTCGGTAGCCTCCGCCTCCGAACCGTAGACCTCTTTTGGTGCACCATGCTCGAGAAAAATGGCATCTACATTCTTTACCAGACCATGCGCCTTGGATACACTTCCCGTGAGCTGGCTCAAGTCGCCGCCGATGTCGTGGCGGAGGTTGAGGGTGCCGCTTGACATACCGCCAGCACCGCCCACGCCACACATGATGTGGCAGGGCTGGCACTTGATGCACTTGCCAGTCTCAGCTGCGGGGCACGTGCGCTTGTCTATCTCGCGCCCCATGTCGATGACGAGCACTGAGAGTTTAGATTTAGTCGCCAGCTCGTGAGCTGCAAAAAGGCCAGCTGGGCCCGCGCCGATTATTACAACATCTTGCATGACTTCCCCTACCCCAACGCCGATGCCCCTATAAAAACCTTTAGAACGGGAACGAGCGAGAAACCCCGCGCGCTTCGGCCGTGGGATGAATCGCGTGCCGAGGCCGATTTCGCCCCTTTTCAAAAGAAGCCGCTCTATCTTAAGTTTAAATTCGGAGTGTAGCGCACGTTAACATGTTGGAGTTGATTGGTATGAAAATAATCGACGTCAAAGCCTACCCGCTTGCAGCCCCGAGGCCAGGTATGGGCCCCGATAAACCGGATCGCTATCTTGCAAAAAATGCTCCAGCGGACGTTGCAAAGGAAGTTAGAAAGTTGGTCGAAGCTGGGCACGACCAGGTCAAGGTAAAGATCGGGATGGGTAAGATGGGTGCAACAAAAGACGCGGACCTCGAGGTAATAAAAGCGGTAAGGGGCGAAGTTGGCGCAGACGTTGACGTAATGGTCGATGCGAACTCGGCCTACAATTTAGACGAGGCAATCGAGCTAGGGGGGCCCTAGAGAAATATGAGGTCCTGTAGTTTGAAGAGCCGCTGCCCCTCTACGAGTGGGAGGATTACGTCAAGTTAGCCAAAACGCTGGACATACAAGTGGCTGGAGGGGAATCACTTCTCTCAAGGTACACGTACCGGGATTTCATCGCTAAGGAGGGGCTCGATATTGTCCAGCCGGATGTCTCCAGGCGCGGCGGCATTACCGAATTCATGAAAATCGCGGATCTCTGCAAAACCCACGGGGCAAAAATAGCCCCTCACGTGGGTTTGTCTGGCCTCGGTACAAGGGCCGCGGCGCTTCACGTATCCGCAGCCCTGCCCCGCGATATGTTCGTCAGCTACGAGTACATGTACAAACAGGATAACCCATTAGTTGGCGAACTAGTGGCGGAACCGATTGAGAAATCCAGTGACGGTTACCTGCAACTACCAAGGGGCCTATGGTTATGCATTAAGCTCAACGCCAAGGCCCTCGAGAAATTTGTTGTATCCACCAACTCCTGATGCCCCTTTGCCTGCCACATCCGCGAAATTCACCATAAACATTTAGGAGGATGGGTGAGAGTTAGGTTGAGAATATGAAAAAAATTCTGGGTCCGCCGGTGAAGGATTTAAGCCTGCGAAAAGGCATGGGGCTAAACAAACTGGTTAAACAGCTCCAAGCAGGCGGCGGATTCACGGCGAAAAAAGTTGGCGTGGCGGTCGACATCCTTGAGCGGATGGAGCGCGACAGGGGCTGCGTTAAATTCCTTTCATTTCCCGCCTGCATTGTTGCGACTGGCTGCAGGGGGGTTATCCGCGACCTAGTCAAGCGAAAGCTCGTTGATGTTATCATCACCACCTGCGGCACCCTCGACCACGACCTCGCGCGGACATGGAAGAGCTACTATCATGGCGACTTCATGATGGACGACGCCAAGCTCCACCGCGCGGGCGTCAACCGCTTAGGCAACATCTTGGTGCCGAACGAGAGTTACGGCTTGGTGCTCGAGGAGCGAATGCAGCCGATTTTGCGGGAGCTCTGGCAGAAGGGGAAGCGCGAGATCTCTGGGAAGGAGCTGATATGGGAGTTCGGGAAGCGCGCGAACCGCAGCTCGATCCTCTACTGGGCGTGGAAGAAAAAAATTCCGATTTACGTGCCCGGCATTCTGGACGGCGCCTCCGGCTCACAGCTCTGGTTCTTCTGGCAGGACCACCGCGGCTTCAGGCTCAACCAGTTCAGCGACCAGCAGGGGCTCGCGGACATTGTGTTCGGAGCGAAGCGAACGGGCGCTCTTATGATAGGCGGCGGCATAAGCAAGCACCACACAATTTGGTGGGCGCAGCATCGGGGCGGCCTCGACTACGCGGTCTATATCACAACCGCACCCGAGTGGGACGGCAGCCTGAGCGGGGCGAGGATGCGCGAAGCTGTGTCGTGGGGGAAGGTCAAGGAGCGAGCGAAGTACGTCACGGTCGAGGGCGATGCCACAGTTCTCTTGCCGTTGATCGCGGGCGCCCTGATCGAGCGGCTGTGAATTCGCACACAGCAAAGCCATTTTTTTTGCCGCCTTTGTCTTACGTAAGACAACCAAACCTTTATAAAGCTCTGCATACGTAAGACAAAATGGAGTGAAAATGGCGTATTTGGTGATATACGACTTCAAGGGCGCCAAGACGAGCGGCATCCCGCGCCAGTTCTATAGGGCCCTCGACGCCCTGATGGAGAGGCGAGGAGACGTGAAGAGACTCCAAAGTTCTGTCTTCCTATGCGAAACCAAGGCGGGCGCCATCGAACTAAAAAACATGGCCGAGGGTTGGAAGGCCAAGGCCCAGCTCTTCGAGGCCGTACAGCCCGAGTTGGAGCCGGAAGCGATTGAGCTCGGGGAAATTTAGGCTCTTCACCTCTGATTCTTCAAGTTTCTGACTTCCCCCAAACAGGTGCCGTCGAGCAGGTAGACCTCAGCATCCGCTATGTGCGCCGCCCCCGACCTGAAAATAGGCCCTATCAATTCCTCTGGCACGGCCCGGTTGACAGCTGCCCCGCCGACGAGTTCGCTAAACGCGGGCATGACCAGCAACTTAGGCACGCTGTTTCCAGCAGACCCTCGCAGTTTCTTCGGCAGCTTTGAAGGATTCAGTTTGCACCTCAACCAAGCCGGCTCGACGGTTCGGGCACCCAACCCATCGCGGAACTCGACCGCCGGGTGGCTGTGGGCGGAGACCAACAGCTTCGCCCTCATCAACTCGGGCGGCGGCCAAGCGTGCCCGTGCACCAGCCCGATGCTCTTACCAAACAAGATGCCTCCGGCACCGTGAATTTTCACGTCGCTGGGCACCATCCCCTTGAGACCACCGTCGTGATTTCCGGGCACCACCTCAACCCGCACGAACTCCGTCAGCTCTTCAAAAAACGCCGGCAACTCGCGCCACTCCTGCCAAGTCGCGATCGGCACGTTGTGCTTCACGTCGCCGAGAAAAATCAGGCGTTTGGGCCTCTTCCGCTCGATCAGCTCGAGGAGCCGCTCCTTGACCCTCGGAACTTGGCTGGGCAACACCACGCCTCTGCCCGCGAGCTCGCTCTCGATGCCGAGGTGCAGGTCCGCTACAACCAGCGCGTTTTCCCTGCCAGATTCAACCCTGAGCACAGGGGCGCCGTAAATCGGAGTTGCGGTCATCGAGGTAATTTTTGACCCAAGCTCGAATAACCTTTTGGCGCGCAGTTGTTATATTGCTAACAAGTTCGTGTGCAAAAGTTTTTTATAATCTTAAGAAAACTGAAACGCATGCAAAAAAACAGAAAAAAGAAACCGGTTAACAAACCGAGCACGAGAAGTCTGATAGCGCAGCTACAGATTCAATGGCAAGATTTGCACAATTCTCGCGATCAAGAATGGAAATGTT
>DYFS01000045.1 GCA_020725055.1 Candidatus Hadarchaeum sp.
CAGTTCGGCGGCGTGGTTGAAATCGTTCGGGATAAATGGTATCAGCTCCCCGCACACCGGACAGCGAACGATGCTACCGTTCTCCTTAATCTGTTTTATTGTCATGCTCATGAAGATGCCTCAGCGCCGTGAAATCAAGCTCGATTTTTCTTTTCGGCTGGGAGTAGAGCCTCCTAGTCGCCAGCTCGATGAAGGCCGTGACGCCCACCGCCCACGCCACCGCGATGGATGGGTGATCTATAAGCATGAGTGCCACAAACACCATCAGAATTGCCCAAATCACGCGGAACTTGAACGCTGGCTCGTTGCGGAATCGCTCCTCGAATGTCACCTTGAGCGCCTCCGAACCGCCTTCATCACCTGTCCAAGCTGCCTAGACGTGACGCCCCAACGGCAAGAGCGGTTAATCTCGGTGAGCAAACGGCGGAAATCTATACTGGGGTTCGCCGTCAGTATTGCCTTAGCCCTCGTAGCGATCTTGGTGTTGTGCTGCTTCATCTCGACCCCCCCTACAAACTTCGGGCTTCATCGTTTAGCTCCTCCCCGAACGAGTTGAAAACACATCTGTCCCTCGTCGCCATACGGAACAACCATTATATCGCCCCGTTTCAGCATCTCCTCGATTACGCCCGCGACCTTGGGCAACTCGTCATCCTTGAACAGGCAGGCATACTCGGAGGGCTTGAAGGGGTTACAGCCAAAAGTGTCCCAGAGTTTTGCCTGGATGTCCGAAATTGTCAATATGGGAGGTATATTACAGATATTACAGGTTTTTCCCATATCTTTTTGTAATACAGATGTTTTTTGTAATTTAGATAACAGTATATTAGAAAAGATATGAAGTTTTTCTGTAATATCTGTAATATGATTTTTAGATACATATGAATCAGAAAGACGGACACCTTTCCAAGCCCGGACTTGCTTATCTTCAAATTTAGGCAAAAATTCCGTTGTTTTTGTAATAAGCACGGGTAACCTCCGGCCGACCATGGTTTTCTCAATCGGAGGAAGTTCATATTTGTCGCAAAAGTCTTGATAAGCTTGATATAAATCGTCTTTCGATACCCAACAATTTGGATCGGTGGAAACATGTTTCATCACAAACGCCCGGAAGCTGTCAGTCCTTGCCACCCATTCATCCTCAATTTGCTCCCGAGTCTTGGTCATGGTAAAGTCTCCCTTCTCCAACACCCGCTTCAGCCCGTCAAGCGCCCAGTTCAGAAAACCAGAAAGCTCTTGGGGGGTGGTGAGCTTGTCGAAGATGTTTGGGTCGGTCGTCGGCGCTCCGTCCGGAAACGTGTTAGGGAAGTTGATGACAATCCAACGCCGCCAGAACGCCTCGCTCATGTCGTCGGTCTGCGGCAACTCGTTAGCAGAATAAAGAAGCTTCGCATAGTTGCGGAAGGCGAAGGCGTCTTTGTGTTTTTCCTCCGCCCACACCAAGTCTTGCCCAGTGAGCATCTTGAACGCGCCCGTATGTTTAAGCCGCACGGAAGGGATATCAGCGTGTATATTTGCCAGCTTCCCAAAAAGCGTGGCCTTGGCAAAGCGGTTGTAGATGATGTCTTGCAGGCTCGGGGTAGCCACGTTCTTTTCACCTAGTAAAGCAGCAATTAGCCGTAGCAGCGTTGATTTTCCGTTCGAGCCTTCGCCAAGCAGCATCGTAGCCTTGGCTAATGGATAATCACGATATAAGCAATAACCAACGATTTCTTGAACCAATTCAACATCTTCGTGATTGAGGACTTCTGCGAGAAACTTGTCGATGGCTGGGCAAGTGGCACTGGGAGTGTATTCGGCGGGTAGTTTATTCGTGAAAATAATATCAGGGTTATGTGGGGTAAGTTCCCCCGTTTCGGTGTCCAAGATTCCATTTTTCACGTTAATCAGATGGGTTGGCGGCTCGAACTTCTCTGGCTCGGTGAACGTGGTTTCTTGGATGTGCTTCACGACCTCTTGGACATACCCCTCTTTCGCAAGGTGTCCCAGTTCGCTACGGCATTCACCTCGAATAATTTCCTCGCCGCATGATTCATAGACTCCGTTTGTGTACACCCAAATGACATGGCTTTGGCGATGAGTGACAAATCTTCGCGCTCCCGTGATTTTATCGGCTAAAAGCTTGGGAACGAACTTATGATTGTCAAAGTAGGTAAACGGCCCCGTCAACGCTTTGAAATGCCTCTTGCCGCAGTTGGGGTTGGGGCAAATCGGCGGTCTGG
Source organism: Candidatus Hadarchaeum sp. (assembly GCA_020725055.1). GTDB lineage: Archaea > Hadarchaeota > Hadarchaeia > Hadarchaeales > Hadarchaeaceae > DYFS01. Next base: position 2,223 of record DYFS01000045.1, read on the forward strand.
TGCCTTGCGGATACTCAAACTCCTCGCCACAGTGGAGGCACTGCCACTTGTCGCCCCGTTCGGTCGTCATCATCATCGCTCACCTCTCGCCAGAAACCTCTCCAAGACGCACGTGTTCCCGAAATAGAAGAACGCGCAGTCCGACTTGCACTTGTCTTTGATTAATGGACAATAAACATCCCGCTTGGGCTTGTGCGACGTCCCCACGTTCGTGCCGTTGGTGATTTCGATTACGGCGCTCATCTTATCCCCTCTCCGCGCATGGGGCAATCCGAGTTTGGTAAAAATGGTCAAGTAAACGCTGCTCGTTCATGCGCTCCATCATGAATTTGTATAGCTTGAAGTTAGTATGGGCGAGTTGTTCCTTCCACCCTACAAATGCCGTGCATGGCCAGCATCCGCTCCGATCTAGCTTTTCATAAAGAGAGTTGAGTGGAATATTGTGCTCTTGGACATAAGCTGAAACCTCGCGGGTGCTCCAAAATGCGATGGGGTTGTATTTCCAAGCATTCAAGCCGTATTTTTTGACAAAGTAGTATTGTCCGCGCTGGGCCATGATGAGCATTCTCACCCGCGCTTCTCCCGCTCTCATTCCAGTTATAAATGCTTCGATACTGTGTTCCTTGCGGAATTTCATCATCGGTTTTTCTTTTAGCCATGTGCAACATGCGGGCTTGCCTTTCGACGTGTGCCCTTTAGATGACGCCAATCTCATGTGCGGGAACCCGTATTTCTCAACGATATCCCAAAAGTTCCGCTCGGGCTTATAGATGACGAGGTTCAAGTTCCATTCGCAAGCAAGTCTTTTGACATAGCGAACCGTTTCGGGATACTCCACGCCCGTATCGATATGAAAAACTTTGATACATGGGCAAATCTGTAGCGCCATGTGTAAAATCACCGTCGAGCACCTTCCGCCCGACCAAGAAACTGCAACCTTGTCTTTTCCGTGCCGCTCAAGGGCAAGTTCGATAAGTTTGGCGGGTTCGAGAAGGCGGGCAATCTTTTCTGCTCCTCGCATGGCAACCCGGATTTGCGCGAGTTCCTGGGCCTCTGTTTTAATCATCATCTAGAGGGCCTCCAAAAGTTCGATTGAATGAAGCCAACCAGTCGCGGGAAGATAAAGATGAACCTCGGCCAGCCAATCTCTGAATTCTTGGATGGTTTTAAAATCGCCCTCGGTCTTGAAATGTTTAGCAAGGACATGAGCTTGGTCAGTTTCTTTGATAGGTGTTAATCTGATTATCATTCCTGTATTGTTTGGTTTGAACCGTGAACCGTGGACAATTTCATATCGTCCGTTATGTTGTCTTGCTCTAAATGTCGTGGTTTTTTTGCCAGCTCTAATCCATTCAACGCAATCGGGCTTGAACCAAATTCGCCTCATCTAGGGGGGCCTCCTTCAAAAAGCTCGTTAAGCGCATCGCCTGAATTACATCTACCCGCGCCTTGGCAATGCTGAAATATCGCTCGTCGTTTTCTACGCCAATGAACCGTCGCCCTAGCTTCTTGGCAACGGCGGGAATGGTTCCAGTTCCGCAGAAGGGGTCAAACACGACATCCCCTTCAAAAGACCACCATTTAATCAAGGGGTTAATCAATGCCTCTGGCTTTTGCGTCGGGTGATCGTAGCGTTCGTTTCCTTGGCAAATCGGAGTAGTAATAACATCGTGATGTTGGCCTTCTTTGTAATTGTAATGATGACCTGTTCCTTTATTCTTTGTAGCAATGACAAACATCTCCCCAGCAATCTGCCATTTGACTTTTCGAGCTTGTGGTGCTGGGTTTAATTTGTGCCAAGTTCCGATATGACGTATGAAACAGCCATTTTCTTCGAGTAGGTCGCAAAGATGGCTTATATGTCGCTTGTCATAGAATGAGATGAATACTCCATTTTCCGTTAAAGTTTCAATGGCTCGTGGAACCCAATCATTTGGCATAATCACATTTCTATCCCATTCACCGAAATTCATACTTATAGATTTCGCCACACCGAATTTGCCACCATTCCGCACGATCTCGGCGTCATTACTGATATTGTATGGCGGGTCTGTGAGCAGAAGGTCGATACACTTCTTTGGCAACGAACGCATCACCTCGCGGCAATCGCCCAAGATGATTCTGTTGATAGGCAACTCGTCCATTTTAAATCAGCCCACCTAATGCGCTTTTTCTCTTGCGAACTTGACCCCGTATTCCTGCCCAACTCCTTGCCGCTGTTTTGGATGTGAACATGTGCCATGTGGAATATCTGTGCGTTTGTCCGCCGATGTCAGTCCAAGTGTGCGGCTTCCGCGCCATGTATTGGGCCTCTTTTAGTGGAATCGTGTGGTACTCAGGAATTACCCATCGTGGATATTTTCTTGGCATCGTTTTCACCTCCCCTTTTCCGTCATCTCCCCTCACCGCCCGCGCGTCATCATTATCCCCATATCTTGTGTTTTTCGTGAATCGACTCTACGCCGTCATATTCGTCAATTTCCCATTCAACGCCGTCTGGGATTTCGACAATCTTTAGCTCAGAAAAGCGGCTGTCGACTTCTTTTCCCAATAACTCAACGACTTCGACTAAAACTTGACAATCTCTGTCTCCGGATCGATGTTCCTCTGTGATGACTTCATCATCGATTATCGGGTATCCGTAGAACGTTTCAACAGTTTTCCGTGTTTCCTCGATGGTCTGACTTAAAACAACCCATTCCGTTAGCGGCGATTTGCGTATATGCGGGCAGCCCCTTTCCATCATTTTAAGTATCGCCTTTTTGCTCGGATGGAACCCGCCGAAGCATTTGTTAATCACGATTTTCATTCTTCAACCATCTCCTTCCAGATTTTTGTCCAGTCTTTTTTTGAAAGAAAGAAACAGCTTCTATCAGGCAAGAAAACGGTGAACTGTCCTTGTTCATCCCAGACTTCAATCTTTATTTTGCTACTCCGTTCGGCTTTTGGTGAAAATCTAGTTGCGTCCAAAAACCATTGTCCATCATTTTTGCCTTTTCTAACCGTCATCGTAGCTCACCTCAAACTCTCCCCATCACCACGGCACGTTCAAGTTTCGTCAGGTTCCAAGTTGCAAGCACGGTGAATAGGTTTCTTGACAGTCGCTTCAAAAGAATCGGGTCTTTTGGTGCCGACTGCCAATCTTCGACTTCCCAAAGCAAGTAGTATCTGGACAGCTTCCCGTTTGGCAACAGTTGTGCGGGAATTATGGGAACCGTGGTCGTTATCAGTTCATCTTTAAGTTGCCAGCGACTCCCCCTTGCATAAGGCCACTTTGGAAATGTCTTCTCTGGCAAGTACACTTGAGAATTGTTTCGATTTCCACGCTCATCCGTAGTGAATCTGCCATCGCCTTCCCGCCATTTTTTGAAATAAATCTTGGTAGCATCCGCTGGCGCTATGGCAAGTCGCGGTTCCTTCTTCTCACTGATGCCCGTGGTCTTGAAGACCTCGTAGGCATCGATGATTTTCCGCCCTTTTGAGAGGTGCCAATAGGCGGTTTTCATCTCCTTGAGGTACTTTTCCTTTCTCTTTTTCAACAGTTCGGAGTAGGTTTTCCATTCTTTTTTGGCCTTTTCCTTAGCCATCGTGATTGTTTTAAGACCCTTCATCGTTTTTCGCCCCTCGTTTTTTTTCTAGTTTTCTCACGCGACCGTCTTCGCGCTCGCTAGGACGAAGTACCGCATCCCGCTCTTTGACGCCTTGCGCTTCTCTATCTTGCACCGCACCGGCAGCTTGTCCTTGATCTGCGCCAAGCTGTCTAGAATCGGCCCGCTCCCCGTGTTGAACCACGCCTTGTTCCCGTTGTCCAGCTGAACTTGCACGGTGGCGTACTGCTGGCCCTCCTGGTACTTCGACGGCAGGAACCCGAACTTCTCCACCACGATCACTTTCCCAACTAGCTCTTCCACCGCTGCCTGCTCGCCCTCGCACTCGATTGCGCGGGGCACAACCTCGCTTATGTCCTTAATTTCCGTTTTTTCCATCTCACTCCCTCCTGTTTTGTTCTTGATAATCACGGAGACAGGGGCCGAAGCCGATACGGGTCGCCCCGCAAAGTCGGCAACCGCGCCTGAATCCCCGGACCCCCGCCCCGTGACCGCAAATCTGGAAGTATCGTCAAGCAGCTCGGATGCTGGCACGAACTCCTTGAACCCCTCCTCGACGAACTTGCACGACATCGATGAGCAGTACACGACCCCCGCCCTGCGCGAGAGCTTCAGCCTTGACGAGCATTCAGGGCAGAGGCGGTCCTTCACGTATTCATCTCGCATCAGCGCCGCCCCTCCATTCGCTTTTTGTGATAATTTCTCGCTCTCGCCGAAAATTTTGACTTCAATCGTGCGTCGATACACCGAATGAGGGCAGTTCGCACAACCGTTGACCTTAGAAATGCACTCTGGCTTCATGTCGAGAACTAGCTCGGCGTCGATTACATGATCATGGAGAGTACACCAGTTTCCCCCATTGCTCGAAATAGATGCCTTTCCAAGCCCAAAGAGCCTTCTAGTTTCCCGCTTCACAAAATCGGCATAGTTCGGAGCATTATCTATTCTCCCGCATTCGAAGCACCTTGTCTTGCCATCGATAATGCTTGTGCGGGTTGCCTTCATGCAGGACGGGCAGAACAGCGGGGCCACCAGCTCGTTTATGCCTTGCTTTCCGTGGATTATCGGCCAATCTGAAATCCTTGCATCACTTTTGACTGCCATGTTCATCGCTCAATCCCCCTCAGAATCTCGGCAAGGCGCGAGATTTCGGATGCGGGAATGTAGATGTCGATGTGGGGCTTCACCTGTGAATCGCGCTGCGGTTCGAGGCGGAAGTTCGCCGAAACGCCCAAGTGGAGTTCGGCTCCGTTCTGCTGGGTGAACTCGGGCTTGGGGCGCTCGATGTCGATGAAAAGCTCCGGGTCGTCACCCCTGTTTTGCGCGCTTGCCTTCAAGACCAAGTTATCTGGATACCTCGTAAACGCGCCGTAAACCTTAACGAAGTTGATCGGGATGCGACCTAGGGGCTGGACGCGGGGGAGGGGCTTTTTATTGCTAGTCGTCGCCTTTACAAGGCGAAAATCGAGGGTTCGAATCCCTCCGGGCCCA
>DYFS01000046.1 GCA_020725055.1 Candidatus Hadarchaeum sp.
ATTTAAGGCATTTAAAGCCGTTTTTTTGGCGGCACTCCTTTTAAAGCTCGAAATGCTTAAATAGGGGGGCGGACCACGTTAGCCTGCAAATGTATGAGGTGAATAAATGGAAAAAATAAAGGTACTGCCAGTGATCACAGCCATGTTTATGATTACTGCAATGCTTATAGTATCGACACCCGTCGCTGTTGCGGAGCACACGCCGGAGGTTTCAATCACCATAGAGGGCAGGGCCAAGGTCGCCCCAGCTGTACGCAAAACTTGGGTGGTGACCGTGACAAACAAAAGCGGTGACAAGATCGACAACGTCTCCCTGTACAGTGTTCCGGGCCAGTTTACGAACTTCAAGGTGGTTCAGGTGCTGCCGAAGGACAACATCGTGTACATAGGGAGCGCTGTTGGAGAGAACGATGTGGTGTTGAAGGCAGGCACAATAGTGCGGCCAGGTCGGGCGATGCCTGCGGCGCTGATAGATAACACGGTGATTAAAAAGAAGGCGGGCGAGAACATCCACATAATGAACGAAGAGGGTACCCTGTTGATAGAAGCGTACTTGGAAACGGACGCCGAGATAAAGATACGCAGCGGCGGTGATTACCCACTCGAGAACACCTATGATAACCTCCTTATAACCGACAACCTGAAGCTCCTGAACATCCGGAGGGTGTCGCTGCCCGACAACGACGTGAGGACAATCGTCGCAACTGATGTGGAGAGCATCGGGGCGGAAAATGTGGCACCGATTGAAAACATGGAGGTTTACAAGCTTGGCGACAATGCCACGGGGGAGAACATCCTGACGCGCGATGATAACCTACAGATTTTTGTCGAGAAAAAGGTGACTTTGACGGACAACCTCGTCAACAACTACGCGACCCTCGTGAGCGCTGTAACAGCCACCACAGCGGCTGGGTCGGGCCAATCGTTCCCGGCAGGCCGCAGGGTTGTGCTCGACAATGACAATCTAGGCCACGATAATTACAGCGTAGCCTGGCTGAAGGCGGGGACCATCATACAGGTCACCAGAGATGAAAACGTGATAGTGCCCGAGAACACCCGCCTCATCATCGAGAACGGCAGAAGCGTCCATTGCCCGGGCATCACACTAGAAAACAAGACCCCGGGCTGGATCGCGAGGGAGGCCATTAAAACCTGGACGACCACGGACGAGGCCAAGATGATTGCAGCCGGCGGGAGCCTGAGCTTCTACTTCGCCCTGACCTCGCCGAGCACGACCACCGAGGACAACTACACCTTTGTGGTGGGCACAAGGGATAACAAGGGAGGCGTCAAGCACACGGAGGTCAAAATTACCGTTGATGGCGTGCGCCCGCGTGTGACCGCGATCACGGTGAAGGACTGGGCCAAGGGCACCGAGAACGTCGGCATCACCGTCGACATGAACGAAGTGATAACGCCGACGAGCGCCGTCTGGGTAACCGTCATGGAGAACAACGCCCCAGTGCCAACGACGGTGACGATGAGCTCAACCGACAACATCAGGTGGACGGGCACCTACACCATGAGCGACAACATAGAGCGCGATGGGCCGGTGACCATAACAATTGAGGGCGACAACTACAAGGACGAGGTCGGAAACATCGGCTACGACAACTCGAGCGTAAAGCTGCAGGGCGACCGCAGGAAGCCGCCCGTGCCATCCACAACCTACGGAGGCTTGGAGATAGACGTCGTCGACAAGGTTGTTGGGACGCCGGGCATACAGACGAACCTGAGCTCGGCGCCGGTCAGGGGCTATGCGGTGGACAGACGCCGGCCAGGGGATAACAACCGCCCGGACAACATCCGCGAGAACGTTGCTGGCATGACGGTCAAGGTCCGCCACGGCGCCACCACGTATGAGCTAACGTCGGACGCGAACGGCGCGTTCACCAAGGTGCTCACGCTGGTGGCAGGCAACAACGAGATAGGCGTCCTGTTTGTCGACCTAGCGGGCAACACAGGGGACAACGAGAACGTGCAGACGGTGTTCTACGACGCGGACCCACCCGTGATCACCCCGGTCAGGATTGCCGGTGTGAGCTACGTTGACAACGTGAAGATCAAAGACAACAAGCCGAAGATCGAGCTGACGATTGCCGACCCAGGGTATGCTGACAACACGGGCTTCGGTGTGGACAACACGACTTACGCCGTTGCGACGAACAGCGGGTACACAGTCCAGCTGCTCTACGACAATGACACGGTGATCGCGACGCTCACCAACACCAAGCACCCGTGGACCAAGACAGCCGGCGAGTTTGAGAACACCTACGGGGTTGGGCTTGCGGACGGCTGGTACAAGGTCAGGGTAGCGGCCGGGGACAACCTGCAGTCAGCGGACAACAAGATCCTGAGGTTCAAGATTGACACCACCAAGCCAGCCGCTCCAACGTTGGTTACAAGCTACCCAACCTCGACAGCGGCCAAGCCGGAGGTGTTTACGAAGACGACGATCCTGCTCAGCGGCACCGGTGAAGCCGGGGCAGAGGTAAGGGTCTACACCAGCATCGTCGAGCCGTTCACCGTCGACACGCTCAAGACCAAAGCCACGGTTGGAACCGATGGCATGTGGAACACGAGCATAACGGTGACGGCGGGGGTGACGACGAAGATTTCGGTTAGCCAGGTCGACGAGGCGGGCAACGAGAGTGACAAGCGGCTGTACGGCTACGTGATGACGGACGCGACTGCTCCAGTGATCTCAGCCGTGACAATCGACGGAGTGAAATACACGGCCAGAGTGACAACTGACAAGCCGAGCGTCATCATCGCCGGCAAAGTGACGGACGACGTGAGCAACTGGGACGAGATGACGGTGAGGCTGTCCTACGCGGGTGTTTCACTAACCCTGGATCGCACGAAGGGAGCAACAGACAAGGAGATCATCTTCAGCAAGAGCGTTCCGCTCTCTGAGGGGCTGAACACCTTCACGTTGACCGCGACGGACGAGGCAGGCAACCTATCTTCGGCTGTGACGCTGGAAGTCGAGCGCACGGTTGCGCCACTGACGACCTACGCGATTATCATCGTGATAGTCGCGTTGATCTTGGCTGCGATCGCGATATTCGTGAAGAAGTAGGGGAAAAACGCACCAAATCCCCTCTTCTCTATTTTTTCTTTTGTTTTCAAAGATAGACCAAGCTATCTTCGCAGGTAAAGGTTGTTGCCGTGGACATCTATGGCCACGACGAGCGGTCCGAAGTTCTCGACATCGAGGACCCAGGGCGCCTCCACAGGGCCTAGGTCGCGCCAAAATAATTTTTTGACTTTTTGGATGGTTTGCGTGGCGAGTACCCCTGCCCCGCCGGTGAAGGCAAGATAAACGCAGCCGAGGCGTGCGAGTTCCCGTGCAACGTCTTCGTTTACCCCGCTTTTGCCCACAAGCGCCCCGACCCCCGTACGTTTCACGAATTCCATTTGCATGTTGTCCAACCTGGCACTCGTCGTGGGGCCAGCCGACACTATTTTTGGGCCGCGGGGTGTTTTTTTAACGAGAGGACCGCAGTGGTAGACGATGCCGCCGTGTAGGTTGACCGGTAGTTTTTTTCCTGAGCGAAGGATGTCGAGGGCCCTGGCATACGCTTTGTCCCTTGCGGTGACCACTGTTCCGCTCACGCTCACGAGGTCGCCGGCTTTGAGCTGTTTTATTTTTTTATTGTCGAGCGGCGGCCTCAATTCAATGGGTTTCATCACCGAGGCACCTCCACCCTCAGCTTACCGTCAACAAGGCGTGCGGATGCTCGGCGCGCGGCCCAGCATTGGAGGTTGACGGCGACTGGTAAACTCGCGGTATGGCAAGCTGCTTTTGCTATGTGAACCCCCAAGACAGTAGTTCTGCCACCCAGACCCATCGGCCCTATGCCGAGTCCGTTTGCGTCATCCGTCAGCTCACGCTCCATGCGTGCGAGCTTTTTGTCTGGATTCTTTGAACCCAAGGGACGGAGCAAGGCTTTTTTTGCGAGCAGGCAAGCGGCTTCAGCAGAGCCTCCAACACCGACGCCGACAATGGTGGGCGGACAAGGCTGACCCCCCGCCTCCCCGACGGTGAGAAGCACCGCGCGCTTGATCGCCTCTTCGCCAGCAGCCGGCTTCAGCATGAAGAGCCTGCTGCAGTTCTCGGCGCCGGCGCCTTTTACGAGGAGGTCAATCCGGAGCCGTTTGCCCCGCATCGGCTCGAGATGTAGCGCGGGTTGCCCCTCGCCGGTGTTCGTGCCAGTATTTTTTCGCGTGAGCGGGTCGACGAGGTTCGGGCGAAGCGGGATAACTCGCGTCGCTTGCTTGATGGCTTCGCTGAGCGCTTGCCGGACATCAAAATCGAGCTCAAGCTCCGAGCCAAGCTCAATGAAAAAGGTAAAGGTGCCGGTGTCCTGGCAGATGGGTGCGCCGAGTTTTTTCGCCATCCTGAGGTTTTTCAGCATGCAGTCGAACTGCAGGCGCGCTATCTTGGTTTTTTCTTTTTTTTTGGAAATTTCAAGCGCATCAACCACGTCGTCCGGTAAAGTTGTGGCTGCACGGTTGAGCATCCCAATGGCGGTGTTTTGGAATTCGAATTTTGAAGGCATACGATCAGGTTCGAGTTGGCAGCCGGCGTTAAAATCTCTTCGGTTTCTTGCAGCAAACCGGGGGGTTTAAACTGGGGAGTATAAACCGGGGAGTTTAAACTGGGGGGTTTATACCGGGGGGTTTGAACCGGGGTGTTTTCGCTTTATAAACCCCCTCCACCCAAAGCATCGGCGGGATTGCATGGGTGATGATAGGATATGCGAACACGTTAGTAGAGCGAGTAGATTTGAGCTAGCGTCACTATTGGTGGATAGGTTGGGATCGCCGACGAATTTGGCCGCGGCGCTTGGCATCACAGAAATGGCGGTCAGGAAATGGCTTTTGCGCCTCACCCACCCGTCGAACGTTAACCTGTCAAAGATGATTGAAATAGCCGCCGGGCTGGACGCCGGGCAGCTGAACGAGATTATTAGGGACGACCTCGCTAAACATCAAGCGGGCTTCGCGAGAATGGAGGGGTGACGTAACTGCTACTTAAAATCGTATCAAACCGTATCATCCAACCGAATACTTTCGGTGACCTCTCTCCACGAAAACGGCTTAAAAACAAAAAGCCGCACTAAGCACGAGGTTGAAGAAATGCAATCCGTTAGCTCGGCCCGCTTCGTGACGCCCGTGCTCACGCAACGGAAGCGCGAGCTCCTAAACGAGTTGCTCGGTCAGTTTGCCCAAAGCGTTAACTTCTGCATCCAAAAGTGCCTGGAGCACAAACTTACCTCGCGCGCCTCGCTGCACCACGCCGCCTACGGGGAATGGAAGTCGCGCATCGACCTAGCGACCCACTGGTTCCACTCCGCGGGCCGGGTGGCTACCCAGACGCTCCGCTCTTGGCGGAAGCTCTGCCGTCAGGGGCAAGCAGATCCAAACAGGCCGCCCGTCTACGAGGCTCGGACGATGCGGCTGGAACTTTGGGGTGACAAAAACTCGACGGGAATTTGTAGGTTCAAAGGCGACACCATCCAGATTCGAGTGCGGAAAGGCGAGTACCTCTGGCTCCCGCTGATCGTCACCGAGCACCACGAGCGGATGTACCTGAGCGACTGGCGCGAGGGGAAAACGAATGTCGGTGAAGTTACCATCTCGACATTCAAAGATAGGGCAAACGACTACGTGCCGTTCAAGCGAGAGATCGAGCCGAAGCGCGTTGAGGGCGTCTGCGGCATCGACATCAACGAGCGGAGCGTCGACTTGTGCATCCTGAAGCCGGACGAGCAGCCAAAACACATCAAGCTCGACACCTCGAAGCTCGCGGCCATAGCCCACTCGATGGAGCTGAAGCAGAAGTCGATCCAGGAGAAGCTCGACGCGCCTCCGCAGCGGCCCGTTCAGAAGCGGAGGCTCAAGGCCAAGTACTCGCGCCGCAGGCGCAACCGAACCAGCCAGATCTTGCATGTTGTCAGCAAGCAAATCGCCGAGATCTTGGTGGTCGAAAAAGTCGAGCCAGTATTCGAGGATCTGATGGACATCCGCCAGTCGATGCGCTCGAAGCGGAAGTCGGAGAACGGCCAGGCCCTGCGCAAAGACATGCGGAGGCGACTCGACCAGTGGCCGTTCCGCAAGCTCCAGTTTTACGTGGGGTACAAGACGCTCCAGCGCGAACGTGAAACCCATTACCTGCCGCGCGAGCAGGTACGCGGGACTTCAAGCACGTGCCCGATGTGTGGTCGCAAAAACAGACCGAATGGGCACGTGTTCTCGTGCAAAGCGTGCGGCTTCGTTGGCGACAGGCACTTCGTGGGTGCCTACAACACAGCCGTGCGATGGTGGACTAAGGATGTGGGGAGCGACGTTCCCCCCGAATGGCGCCAGATGCAGCCCCCAGCGGAGGTGGCCGTGCCGCCCGCGAAACTGGAGGTCGAGGCGCAAAAAATCCCCGTGCAAGCTGGTGTACAGTTTGATACGGAATTTTAGGACGGTGCAGTGCGTTTGATAAACAAAACCACCGGCCGAGTTTTGGCAAACAAGGTTGAGCTGGCGGATACATTCTGGCGGAGATTTCGCGGGCTGATGCTTAGACGAAATTTTCGGCGGGGCCAAGCGCTTCTCTTCAAGCTACTGAAGCCGGGCCGCCACGGCGTGCACATGTTTTTTGTCATGTTTCCGATCGACCTGTTGTACCTGGACTCGAGTTTTTCGGTCATCGACATGCGCCAGGCACTCAGGCCGTGGCAGGTTCACAGGCCGGGGGTTGAGGCGAGTTACATCGTCGAGCTACCCGCCGGCACAATTTCCCGTGCACGCATCAAACTCGGACATAAACTCACGTTGCGCAAAACATAAATCGGGGAAAACATAGACTAGAACGAGGCTGGCCGAGCGGCGGAAGGGAGCTGGTCGGTGAACGGGTGGAAATCCAAGAGGCGCTGGCGCTCACGGCGGTTCGTCTGGCATCAGAGATAGGGGCAGACGCGATTTTGGTGTTGACCGAGACGGGCAAAACTTTTGACCTCGTCGCCAAGAATACCTTCGCGAGTTCGATGCTCAAACGCGCGGTCGGGTTTTCCAGAAAAAGAATCAAGTACGTCG
>DYFS01000003.1 GCA_020725055.1 Candidatus Hadarchaeum sp.
GCGCGGTCGACCGGCACCTGCGCAAAATTAGTGTAAACCCAAAACCCTATTTAATTTTGCACACCTCTAAAATAGATTTATCAGGACTATCAATTCCATCAATCGAACCCAGCGAAGAATGGCAGCCTATATCAGGGAAGCGGGGCCCCCACATTCTTGCAAGCAGGGTTGGTGGTAAGGGTGTTTATTCGGATCCACAACGGCAGTCAAGATCAGTAACAGCTTTTAGCCTCTTTATCCAAAAGAGCCCAAACTGGGGTTTCTCTTGTTCTGGCGATATGGTGCGGGGGAGGGGATTTGAACCCCCGAACCCCTACGGGACAGGCTCCTGAGGCCTGCGCCTTTGACCAGGCTCAGCCACCCCCGCTGATAAAAATTTACTGGCGTTGCTCTTTTAACTTACCGACCAACCCCAAACTTTATGAAAGCGGCCCCCTACTAAAGATTGATAAGCATGCCGTTTGACCTCAGGCCCGAAAGCATCTTGGTGTGGTTAGCGGTTCTCTTCATCTTTAGCCTGTTCATGATGCTCCTGTTGCCCCAGCAGATGGCGCTCTCCTCGCGCCTGTGGATAAAGCACGTGCGGAAATCTGTCAGCGAACTTGAAAAGTGGGCGAAGGATGGGAGGAGAATCGCCCTCGGCACGATAACCAAGCACGGCCGGCCGAAGCGGGATGTTGAGAAGGGGCTCGACAACATGTTGGAGTTCTTCGCCATCGAGCCCGTCCACGAGGATCCCGTAGGGGTGCTCCGCAGGCTCGAACACGTGCTGGACGTGCGGAAAAAGCGCTTCGAGGGGGCGGTTGCTGACCTCGCCCCAAAGGCTGACCCGGAGGCGGCTGCCAACGTCGAGATGGTGATCGAGGGGGCGATGGCCAACTACCTGATATTCAGGCTCGTGCGCCACTTCATGCTGCTCGCCGAGAAGACCAAGAGCTACCAGCTGATCATGGTCCTGCAGATGCAGATGCCCTTTCTGAAAGACCTCGCCAAAGCATACCTCGAGGCCACGAAGGCGTTCGCGGATGGCAAGGCGATCGGCGACGGCGTTGGGGCGATGGTAGCAACGAAGCTGATAGGCAAGGCCACGTGCAAGGAGCTGGTGGAAGACACAGTATACGCTGAGACCAAGCTCGACGGGCGCAGGTTGCTCGTGGTGAAGGCCAGGGGGCCGGGGGGCAGGGTCGGCAAACCCGGCGAGCTCATCCAACGCCTGGTCAAGCGACAGAAGGTGGACCGCATCATCATGATCGATGCCGCCCAGAAGCTAGAGGGGGAGGTGAGCGGCCAGGTCATCGAGGGCGTGGGCGCGGCGATAGGGGGGCCGCCTACCGAGAAATACAAGATCGAGGAGGTGGCCGTCAAGCACAAAATACCGCTCGATGCTATCGTAATCAAAGAGTCACTGAAGGAAGCGATAACTCCGCTGAACCAGCGCCTGGCGAAGGGTGCCGACATCACGGTCGAGCGGATAAAGCTAGCGATACACGAGCGCACGAGAGCCGGCGATACCGTAATCATCGCGGGCATAGGAAACACAATCGGCATAGGGCAGCGCGCCGACCAGCTGCCGAAGGAGTTCCCTCCGCCGAAGAAAGAGGAAAAAGAGATAGAATCCTACCTGCTGCCGTTCCGCTGAGGGCCCTGCGCTGAGCTTTTTACCGATGAGGTTAGAAACTTAAGAGGGGAACAAACATGCGCCGCTACAAGCACGTCGGGGATATCCAGAAGGCGATGTGGGACCCCTCGAGGATACGCAACATCGGCATCGTCGCCCACGTCGACCACGGCAAGACTACGCTCACGGATAGCCTAGTCGCCGCCTCGGGCATCATAAGCTTCGAGCTGGCGGGGGAGCAGCTCTTCACCGATTTTTTGGAAATCGAGCAGCAGCGCGGCATAACCGTGCAGACCTCCGCCGTCAGTCTAGCGCACACCTTTGAGGGTCGGGACTTCATCATCAACCTGCTCGATACCCCTGGGCACGTTGACTTCACCGGCGATGTCGCGCGGGCGCTCCGGGCGATAGATGGCGTCGTCGTGGTCATGGATGCGGTTGAGGGGGTGATGCCGCAAACCGAAACCGTGGTTCGCCAGGCGCTCCACGAGCGCGTGCGGCCTGTGCTTTTCATCAACAAGGTTGACCGGCTGATTGAGGAGCTCAAGCTCACCCCTGATGCCATGCAGGCGCGTTTCATCAAGCTGATAACCAAGTTCAACGAACTCATCCGGAGGTTCGCCCCTGCCGATGCCGCAGAGAAATGGTGGATAAAAGTCGAGGAGGGCTCCGTCGCGTTCGGCTCGGCGAAGGAGAAGTGGGCCGTCTCTGTCCCGCAGATGAAGAAGAAAAACATCAGCTTCAAAGACATTATCGAGGCTTACCGGGCGGGCACGCAAGTCGAGCTCGCAAAGAGAACCCCCCTCTTTGAAGTTGTGCTCGACATGATCATCACCCACCTCCCGAATCCAAAGAATGCACAGGGGGCGAGGGTACCAGCGATATGGAAGGGCGACCCGAACAGCGAACTCGGCAGGGATATGATAACATGCAACCCACAGGGCAAGGTTTGCATGGTCGTCACGGATATAATTGTGGACGAGCAGGCAGGGGTTATTTCGACCGGGCGGGTTTTTTCTGGCACGCTTGAAAAAGGCAAGGCGGTCAGGCTCGTCGGCACCGACCAAGAGGCGCGGATACAGCAGGTCGGGGTCTACATGGGGCCGGACCGCGTCATCGTGGACCGGGTGCCAGCGGGCAACATCGGCGCGATAATCGGCATGAAGGAGGCCTACGTCGGCGAAACCTTAATCGAGAGTGGTGCCGAAGGTGCCGGTTTTGAGGAGATCCGTTACATAAGTGAGCCCGTCGTCACCATCGCCGTGGAACCAAAGAATTTCCAAGAGCTGCCACGTCTGGTGGCCGAGCTCAAGAAGATCTCGCGCGAGGACCCGAACGTGAGGGTCAAGATCAACGAGGAGACAGGCGAGTACCTGGTCTCTGGCATGGGCGAGGTGCACCTAGAAATCGTCGAGTACAAGATGAAAGAAGCCGGTCTCGAAGTGAAAAAATCCGAGCCGATCGTCGTCTACCGCGAGACAGTCACGAGCGAGGCCGGGCCGATCGAGGGAAAGTCCCCGAACCGCCACAACCGCTTCATGATAGCTGTCGAGCCGCTCGAGCAAGAGGTCATCAAAGCCATCGAGGAGGGCAAAATCACGGCCAAACAGGACCGGAAGGAGCGTGCAAACGTGCTCCGTGGACTCGGCTGGGAAACGGACGCGGCGCGCGGTGTTGTAACGATTGTTGGGACGAATGTTTTGACAGATGTTACAAAGGGCATCCAGTACCTGAACGAGGTCAGGGACTACGTCATCGAGGCCTTCACCGAGGTTTGCGAGGAGGGGCCACAAATGCGTGAGGCGATGCGCGGGGTGAAGGTGCTACTGACCGACGCGATGCTCCATGAGGACTCAGTGCACCGTGGCCCAGCGCAGATCATTCCCGCCGTGAGGCGACCAATCCAGGCTGCGGTTCTCACGGCAAACCCCATCATACTCGAGCCAATCCTAAAGCTTGAGGTTCGCGTGCCCCAGGAGTTCATGGGTGGGGCGACCAAGGTCATCCAAGGGCGCAGGGGGCGGATCGTGTCGATGGAGGCCGAGGAGGATATCGCGGTTGTCAAGGCTTCCCTCCCCGTAGCGAACTCGTTCGGTTTGGCCGCTGATATGCGCGGGGAGACCGAGGGGCGCGCTATCTGGAGTACCGAGTTCGAGCGGTTTGAGCAGATGCCGCGTGAGCTGCAGGAGCAGGCGATCCGCGATACACGAAAGCGCAAGGGGCTGAAGCTCGAAGTGCCGAAGCCTGAGGAATTCATGGACTAGCAGCAAGCAAGTTTGCTATAACCCTAAATTTCTCCGGCTCTAAATCCATCACCTTTTTTTCAGCAAGCGCTGCGGGGATTTTCTGTTCAATCACTGCGTGACGCTCTGCCTTCGACAAGCGCGCCTCAGGGAACACCTCGCCAAAGGAGTGGAGGAGGGCATTTCCGACCTTTTGGCATCTATGCTGGAAAAGCGCTCTAACCACGTTTGAAAAAACCCGCTCATCCTTGACCTCGAACGGCGGGGGGCGGGGCGTCAACTGCACAACTGTTGATGTCACTTTCGGCTCCGGGAAGAAAGCCCGCGGTGGTACCTCTTCAAGCAGCTTGACGTTCGCGCGGTAGTAAACATTAACCGTTAGGCGCCCGTAGTCGCCAGACCCCGGCTTTGCCACAAGTCGCCTTGCGAATTCACGCTGGTACATCAGCACGGCCAGCTCGAACTCGTGCTCAAGCAGCCTGAAGGTGATGTCAGAGGAGATGCCGTAGGGGAGGTTTGCGACAACCTTGTTGAACTTAGGCAGCTCGATGCGCAGCGCGTCGCCGTGCACGATTTCAACGTTGGTCTGCCCCGCCAGCTGTTCCCTTAGAATTTTGACCAGCCGCCCGTCGCGCTCGATTGCAACAACCTTGCCTGCGCGCCCCGCCAGCAAGCTGGTCAAGTTGCCGATGCCCGCGCCCACCTCAAGCACCACGTCGCGCCTCGAGAGCCCGGCGTACCCCGCCATCCGCTGCAGGAGCCCCGGGTCGACCACGTGATGCTGGCCGGCGCACTTACTCGGCCTTATGCGGTGCCTCCGTAGGAGCGATAGCGTTTGGTTGAGCATGGTTCTGTCTTTATTTGGTGTCCCTGAACAAATAGGGTTGGTGCCGACATGCCATCAGCCGCATTCCTGCGCGGGAAGAAGGGGCTTTTCAAGAGGCTGCGTGAGGGCGGCGCGTTGACCGTGGAGCTCGAGTGGATGCTTTTCGACATCTACGGGTCGCGGGGGAAAAGGGCGCTTGAGGTCATCAAAAAAAGGGGTGTCACCAAGCGCGGCCAGAGGTGGTTCGTGCGCGGGAGAGTTGGTGAGTACGAGGTCGTTGGCACCCTCTGCAGCTGCCGTGACTATGTGCTTAACGTCGTCACGGGCAAGGTGGATGTCGACATGTGCTATCACGCCCTAGCGAAAACTATGTGCGAGTTGCTTGATGCCTACTACGTGCTCGAGCCTGAGCCGAAGGTATGACATGGTTAAGAGGAGTGCCGCGATATCAAAATTTATCAGACAACGCTACGGTGCCGAAATCGCTGAGCAGTGGTATCGCGAGCCGTTCAAAGTGTTGATTGGTTGTATACTATCACATCGCACGAGGGAAGAAAACACCGAGGCTGCGTGCGCGGCGTTATTTGCGGTCGCATCAACACCCGAACAAATTTTGAAGTTGCCTCTGCCAAAGCTACGGCGGCTAATCAAGCCAGCTGGACTCGCAAAACAGAAGGCGCCGAACATCAAGCGGACCTGCAGGACCCTCTTAGAAAAATATCAGGGGGCTGTTCCGGCCGACCGGCAATTGCTGCTGGAGCTTCCTGGGGTCGGACCAAAAACGGCCGACGTGACCCTCTGTTATGGTTTTGGACAACCCTGCATACCTGTGGACACCCATGTGGCCCGTATAAGCAAGCGGCTTGGATTAGTAGATGAACACGCCAAAGTTGAACGTATCGGAGGGAAGTTGAGAAAAATTTTTCCCATGAGGGATTGGCGTTTGATCAACCGAGGTTTCGTGTTGTTTGGCAGGGAAGTGTGTCTTCCCAAATACCCTAAGTGCCATCTTTGTCCGCTCAGAGCCTCCTGTAAATTTGCAGGGGGCAGGGCTTAAAGAAAGTTTAATCCCTGAGAAGTGGCCAAACACCGTTGGTGGTATCCTGACAACCTTACAAGCGTTTTACCTCCTCCTGTTCGCCGGCTCTTTGGCATTTGGCTTGGAGGCCATGCTGCTGGGGCTCGGCGGGCGGCTCCCGTTGCTCTACGGCCGCAGACGGTGGGCCACCTTGGGGTGGGCGCTTGGCTGTGGGTGCGCCATCATCGGCCTGTCGATCGTAACCGCCGCGCCGTTTGGTTTAGGGCCGCTTTATGTGTGCGCGCTCGTGCTTGGGTACACATTCCTCGCTGGCGGGGTAATCAGGCGTTTTAAAGCGAGGTTCATCAAGCCAAGCCTTCCCCGCCTGCCACCGCCCGCCAGTGAAGTGGAGATAAGGAGGATGCTCAGAAAACGGGGGCTTAGGGCTTTGGTGAAAAAGAAGAAAAGGTAGTTTTTTGAGCACCCATTCCATATTGAAGCAGGGGAAAATCACTTGTCCGGAACAAAAGCTTCGCTCAAGCCGTTTTTCGAGCCAAAGACGGTCGCGATCATCGGTGCTTCCCGTGAAACCCGCAAGCCGGGCCACGTCATACTGAGGAATTTCTTGGAGCGCGAGTTCAGGGGCAAGGTTTATCCGGTCAACCCCAAGACGGAGGAAATCGCCGGGCTTAGGTGTTACGCGAGCGTCAAAGACCTCCCGGATGAAATAGACCTCGCGGTGATCGCTACGCCAGCGAAAGCGGTCGTGCAGGTGATGCAGGAGTGCGCCGAGAAGAAAACTAAGGCAGCGGTCATCATCTCAAGCGGGTTCGGGGAGCTGGGGCCAGATGGGAAAAAGCGCGAGGATGAAATTCGAGAGATTGCGGAGAATATCGGTATAAGGGTGATCGGGCCCAACTGCATCGGCATTTACGACGCGTACACCGGAGTCGACACGCTCTTTCTCCCGCGCTATCGCCTGGCCAGACCGACGAAGGGGAATATATCGTTCACCTCCCAGAGCGGCGCCTTCGGTGTAGCGATGCTCGATTGGGCTGCGTCGCTCGGCGTCGGCATAAGCAAGTTCATCAGCTACGGCAACATGGTCGACGTGAATGAGATTGATTTGCTCGAATACCTGAAAGATGACCCGACGACAAAAATTGTTATCATGTACTTGGAGCAAACCGCCGACGGCCGCAAGCTGATTGACGTCGTTAGGCAGATTACCCCAAAGAAACCTGTTGTCGCGATAAAGGCAGGTCGCACCTCTGAGGGGGCTAGGGCCGCTTCGTCGCACACCGGTGCTCTCGCGGGGTCTGACCTCGTGTACTGGGGAGCGTTCAAGCAGACGGGCGTCGTGCGCGCATTTGACCCAGAGGAGCTCATGGACTTCGCAATCGCTCTCGGTACCCAGCCCCCGTGCATGGGCAACCGCATCGCCATCGTCACCAACGGCGGGGGTTTCGGAGTCATGGCGACCGACGAGATAGTGCGCAGGAAGTTGCGCCTTGCCGAACTCAGCGGCACGACGAAGCGCTACCTGCACGAGAAGTTGCCGCCTTACGTAAGCGTGGAGAACCCAGTCGATTTAATGGGTGATTCCGACGCGCAGCGCTATGCGACTGCGCTCGACCTCACGCTTAAAGATCCAAACGTCGATGGGGCCGTTGTCATTGTGCTCTTTCAAACACCGCTGCTCGAATCGGGAGTCGTTGATACCATATCTGAGGTAGCGACGAAGTACCGCAAGCCGATCACCGTCTGCGCCACGGGCGGCGACTATGTCGAGATTCACCGCAAGATGCTTGAGCGCAGCTACGTCCCATGTTACCAGACCCCGGAGCGGGCGGCGCGCGCGATGTGGGCGCTTGCGTTCTATGGTGATTACCTAAAGCGTCTTGCCGAGGAATAAAAAACATGAAATTCACCACGATAAGACAACGAGTTTTGCCTGTTTAACCCCGCGCAACGCGGCTAGTTTATCCAGAAGCTTGCGAATTTTTTCTGCTTGCCCCTTCACCATAAGCGTCTCTAAACAGTGCTTTCTATCTATGTGAATGTGCTGAACCGCGCTTATGTTCCCCCGACTAGTATGCTGGATATCTACCAAAGCATCTGTTAAGCCGCGGACATCGTGCTCGTATACCACCGCGATTATGCCGACCTGCCTGCCTTTAAGCCCTTGGCGCCACTTGTAGCTGGCCAGGAAATCGCGCAGCGCATCCCTAACTGACTCGGAGCGGCTGGCGTATTTTTCCGCCTTAAGCATGCGATCCAACTCATCAAGCAGCTCTTGCGGTAGCGTCAGACTCACGCGTGTTATCTTTGGTATACCGATCCCCCACAATTTAGCCCCTTAGCTTACCGGGCTACCTAGTTTGATGGATTTCAAAACGTCACCATCCCAATCGAACACGAGCCTGTTGCGGCCTTTCCAAGAACCATTTTGAAGCACGTGCCCAACAACAAGCGGCAGAGAGACCGTTGGCTCAACGTATGCTGTTGCCCGAGTCGCTTTTTTGGATACCTTCCCCCAAGAGGTCGCTTCCTTTAAAGTGCTCCCGCTCAGCCCACCCCAGTGAGGCGCGTCTGTAGTGAGTTGAAAAGCGTACGTATGGCCCCCGGTATCTATCCCAAACACATAGGCCATGACAACGGCATCATTAATGAAATTCTTTGGTACGCCTCCAGCAATGTAAATTGCCGCGGTTTTCTTTGATTTAACGACAATTTGTGTCAGCTCGTAATTGTCGCGGATGGCATCTATGATCATGTGTGATTTTCCATTTATTTTCCTCCAATGATAATACTGGGTCAAACCGATGCCTATGCTGCTATCGTTGAGCGCAGGTGAAAAAATGGGCATGCCGTGCTTGGCGGCCGTGTACAAAATTGAATTTTCGTCCTCAAGCTCCTTGCCGAGCAAATAGAGGAATTCCCTGCTGGAGTAGGGCTTTGGTTCAAGTTTTTCGGCAAACTTCGCTACGTGGGTGTCACACTCCCAGAATTTCTCCTCGTCAACATACGTATCGTAGATCCGATTGATCAGGAGATCTCGGAGCCCTACATCATTGGCTTCTGGGGTGCCCTTGTAATGCTTGTATCCCTTGGCCTGATAGAGGTCCTGATAGAGGATGGCGCCCGTCGATACGACCGCGTCGACTATCCCGAACTCAATCATATCGCGGAGGACTTTCCTGAGGCCACCTGCTATGAGCGGTCCTGCGACGCCAAGCAATATCGTCGGCCTGTCTTTGTCGAGTAACATGTGTTTGTAAACCTCGGCACATTTGCCGATATTGCGGGCCTGCACCGAGCCCTTGCTGTAAGCTTCAACGAGTTCACTTATGCCGCAGGCGTTCGTTAGATCGACCGCTTCAACCGGCGTGGACAGCAACTCGGCCTTTCTTTTTCTTTGTTCCTCGCTCAATTCTACCTTGAGTCCGAACTTTTCTTCCATTTTCATAACATTGCCTCGACGCAGTAATTTGGTGTTGATAACTTAAATGTTTTTAGAAAAAACGGAGTTTGTCGGATAAATCAGCAGGATAATTAAAACTCCCATTTCATTCATCGCCGGCCCAGCTCTAACAAATCAGAATGGATGTTCGGCAATTTAAAATCACGAATTATTCGACAAACTCGCGTAGGCGGGTTGCTATTTAAACTCGCGGGTGAAACATAAGCGGGGAGCGCATGAGGGTCGCCATCCAGGGTCTCGGCGAGGTGCCCGCGACGGTAGAGGTTGTGCTGAAAAAGGAGAGGCCCGCACGCACCTATGTCGTCTGTTCAGATTACCAGCTCAAGCTTGTCGCGACCCGCGCCGGCTACAAGAAAACGAACGAGGAGGTCATAAAGGAGGCGGCGAGGAAAACGGGCACCGAAGTGATTTTTTGCAAGTGCGACGCTTTTGATCCGAAATCCATCTCGAGGGCTATCAAGCGGGCCTTGAAGCAGATCGACATCGAGAGGGACGAAATACTCATAAATTTTACGGGCGGCTCCGCTATCACAAGGCTATTGCTCGGCGTCACTGGCGTCATGCTGTCGGGGTTCGCGCGGAGCAGGCTGATTTACGCCATCCAATACCCGAAGGGCCCGAAGTTCGAGGTCGATCAAACCAAGGCATTGAGGGATGTTTTCCCGTCCGACCTACAGCTCCTCCTGGATTTCATGGGGAAAATCCGCCACTTGGGTGGGCCCAAGATCCCGCGCAGGAAGCGCAAGGCGTAGCTTTTACCTTTTCCTAAGCTGGCAGGTCTGGAAATCGCAGGATACGCAATCCATTTCAATCGGGGGTATTGTTCGCCCTTGACGATGAGCCCAGCCTCCATCAGCTCGAACTCTGCGCAGCCCACTAAAGTAATTTGGGTTCTCGTTGAATGTGAAGCGGGGGCGGCGGTGCGGCTGATACACACCATCGGCTACGGCAATCGGGAGTTCTTAGATTTCGTCACGCTGTTGAAGCGTTTAGGGGTTGAACTCGTCATCGATGTCCGGCGCTTTCCGACGTCGAAGTGGCCCGAGTTCGTGAAGGAAAACCTTGAGGCGGCGCTTCCGGCTGAGGGGGTCGTGTACGTCCACTTGCGCGAGCTCGGGGGCTATCGCGGGGGGTACGAGGCTTACACCCGGACCCGAGAGTTCAAGCTGGCGTTAGGGAAGCTGATGAGGCTAGCGTGCGAGAAGCCAGCAGTGATTATGTGCGTCGAATCCAGCCCCAGCGCATGCCATCGACGCTTCATAGCGGCGCAGCTGAAGCAGCGGGGGTGGAGGGTCGTGCACATCGTTGGTAAGGGAGGGGTGCAGGAGCTATGATTTCTCCCCTTGCGGCGCTTTTGCTTCTGGTTCCTTTTTCTCGACGAGGATGGCGCTTACGGCACCGACCTGCCCCGGCCGGCTCGTCACCCGCGCGCGGCCGAGCTCGGTATCGATTATCGCGCCTCTCGTCAGCACGTTGCGGCGCACGAAGTGGGGGTCAGCTAGGTTTTCGACAACGGTGAGTATTTTTACCAGCTTGGTTTGCCCAGTCTTTGGGTCGGTCACGTTCGCCACATCGCCCCCGAGGAGCCTAAGTTTTCCGCCCCCGCCCATACCCCTGATCTCCGCACGCTTCACCGGGCCGAGCCTAGCTTCGATGAACTCGCTGCCCATCTCGCGTTTCCGCTTTCCCCGCCTGGCCCATATGCGCCCGCCGCTCGGCTTCCTCAGCGCCCTGCCGTGCCATTTCACCATTTAATCACTCACTTATCTTTGGAATTCGGGTTAAAAGGGCTATGTGTAGAGGCTCGCGAGCACATGTGATTTTGCCCAGCTACGCTTTGTCGCGCATCTCTTCAAGCCGCTCGCGCACCTCCTCTCGCATCTTTTCCATGTCGTCGGGGAGGCCATAGTAGCGCGCAAACTTCGTTGTTGGCCTGAGGAGACGCGTGCGGCCGAGGGGTTTCGAATCGACAAAACCCATGACGATGAGCTGCTTGACGTACTCGTAGGTGCGCCCGCCCCTCAGCGCGACGAGTTTCGCCTGCTGAATCGGCTGGTGGAACGCGATCAGCGCAAGAGTTTTGAGGGCCCCGCGGGAGGGCTTCACCTTGCGCACGATGCCCTCGAGCCTCGGCATAAGTTCATCACGGAGGTTCAGGGCAAATGTATCTTTGGTTGACTCGGAGAGCACGAGCGCCCCGCCGCGCCTTTCGTAATCATCTTTGATAGCCTCGATGATTTTGCGCATGTAAGTTTCGGATGGGGTGCCGAGTACCTTGCAGAGTTCACGCAGGGTGAGCGGCCGGTCAGCTGCATAAAGCGAGGCCTCGATGATTGCGCGATCCTCTTTTACACCCATCCTACCCCCCAGCCGGCTTTGCTACCGAGATGAAAATTTCACCGAAGGTCCCTTCCTGCGAAAGAGTCACTTTTTTCTGCGCGTACAAAAACAACAGCAACAGTATCGTCCGCACAACCGCGAGCCTCGTCCGCTCCTCGAGCAGCTCGGAAAAGGCCACGATGCGGCCGCCATCGGCGAGCTCTGTGATCCGTTGGTAAAGCCGCTCGAGGTACTTCTCGATGTTGATGTCGTACTCGCTCAACGCCTGCATGATTTTTTCGAGCCCCCTTCTGGTCACGTGCTTGATACTCGGTGTCTCCCCCAGGGCTTCCTTGAGCACCGCGAGCAGGTCGACCAAGGTTATCCTCCGCGGTGAGCGCTGGATGAGCGCGATCGGCCCGAGCTCAGGTAGGCCGAGGTCGAAGGCATCCTGGAGCTCCTCCTCGGTAATGCGTGGGCCGTTATCCCCGTTAATCGCGTAGTCCGATTTCATACGTAGCAGCACAGAAACCGAGAGAATCGTGCGCCCTGAGACGCGAAGGTCTAGCCCCTCCATCTCCTGAACATGCCGGATGAACATGTCGGCAAGTTTCTCGATGTCGACATCCCAAGGGTCGAGCTTGTGCTCCTGCACCAGCTCAAGCAGGATTTGGAAAGGTTGATCGAGGATCACCGTCATCGTTAGCACCTCATGCTGCATATCCACTTAACTCAACCGACAGCATGCGCGATACCCCTGAGCCATCCATGCTCACGCCGAACAAGCGATCCGCGGCTGCCATCATCGCATCGTGTAGGGTTATGAGCACTATCTGGGTCTGTTTTGAGGACAGGCGAAGCATCTCGGCCACGCGCTGCCGGTTCTCGGGGTCGAGGTGGGCATCTATCTCGTCCAAAACATAGAGGGAGGTCGGCTTAGCGCGCTGAATCGCAAAAATGAAGGCGAGTGCGGTCAGGGCCTCTTCGCCACCAGACATAGCCCCGGTGCGTACGCGCTTACCGGCCGGCTTTGCTTCTATCTCCAGCCCGCCGTCGAGGGGGCGCTCTGGGTTCTCGAGGATGAGCCTCGCCGTGCCCTCCGGCGATAGCTCGCTGAAGATTTCGCTGAAGTTCTTTGAAATCTGGCTAAAAGTGTTCATAAATATCTCGCCTTTCTTCCGGTCGATGCGGTCGATGAGGTTAAGGATTGTTTGCTTTTCACTAGTGAGTTTGCTATATTGCGAGTTTTGGGCGTTGAAGCGGCGCTCTGCGGTCCTAAAGTCCCTAACCGCGCGCGCGTTGATGGGCCCGAGGGCCTTGAGCTCCGCCTCAAGCGCGGATATCTCACTTTCCAATTTAGCCGGGGCGAGGGCCGGTTGGGGTTTTGCATGCACCTTAAAGCGCCGGAGCTCTTTTTCAGCGGTTTCGAGCTGGACTTGGAGTCTCCCTTCTTCAACCCGATATCCCTGCACCTCCACCTCGAGCGCTTTCAGCTCCTCGCCCAATCGCTTCGCCTTTCCTCTCACGCGCCTAGCTTTCCCTTCAAGCCGCTCCCTTTCCTCGCGCGCGAGCTGAATCGATTTCAACATCTCGCTCTCCCGCCCGGTAACTGATTCCAACGATTTTTTGGTCTCAGAGATTTTCCGCTGGTATTCTTTTAGTCTCTGCCCAAGTTCTAGGCGCTGCCCCTCAAGAGTCGCGAGACGGGTCCTGAGCTTGGAAGGCGAGATTCCTTGTTTCCCCTCCATTTCAGGCACTTCTAGCACTTGTTTGATGCACGCGTCGAATCCGGCGACCGTGCGGTGAATTTCGTTAAGTACGCTCCGCAGTTTTCCGAGGATTTCGCCCACCTTGGCCGGTGATTTGACATCCTTGAGATCTTGGAGCAAGGAGTCGAACTCACCCCTGAGCTTATCAAATTCCGTGGATAGCCGCGCAAACTCCGTCGTAGGATCTCTGCAGGCGCTGATTTTTTCGAGTTCTCCCCGGACGCCCGTGGCTTCCCTGCACACGCTTTCGTATTCCCTTTTAGCCGCGCCCATGAGTTCGGTTAAGGTACCCATGCGTTCACGTAGACCGCCGACGATCGCGATAGCCCCCGAACTTTGGCTCTGCTCGATGAATTTGTTGAACTCCCTGATCTTTCGTTCATGGGTTTGTATCTCCGCATCGACCTGGCCCAGTTTTTCCGAGAGTTCCCGCATTTGCTCATCGCGGTTTCGGATGCGTTCTCCGGTCTCGGTGAGTTTTCGCTCGAACGTATCCCGTTGAATCTGCAGCAGCATCGCGCGGGTTTGGTTGAGCCGGGCATCCAACTCTCGGTGGCGCAGAGCGTGGTCGCGCGCCTCACGCAGTTCCTCCATATGTTTCCTGATTTCGTTGAGGACACCACTCATCGTTTGTAGGTTAGTCTCGACTTGCTGGAGCTGCGCGAGCGCCTTTTCCTTTTTCTCATCGTACTCCGCCACACCTGCGAGACCATCGATGATTTTTCTCCTGTCGAGGGTGTCCATCCTTATAAACCGGCCGATGTCCCCCTGCATGATAAAGTTGTACCCCCCGGGGCTTGAAACCGCGGGGGCGAGCATGTCGACGATCTCTTGTCTGGAGGCCCGCTTCTTGTTTATCTTGTAGATGCACGTGCCGGAGCGGTTGACTATCCGCGTCACAACCACGGTTTTGGAATCGACGGGGAGGGCGTTGTTATCGTTGTTGAAGTGAAGCGATACCTCTGCGAAGGGCGCGGGTCTGTGGTCTTTTCCACCGTTGAATAAGAGATCGGAAAATCTCTCGGCGCGCATCACCTTTGCGCTCATGTCACCCAAAACAAAACGAAAAGCCTCGACGATGTTGCTTTTCCCAGAGCCGTTCGGCCCAACTATTGCAGTCAGACCCTGCGCGAGGGGCAAACTCACTTTTGCGTTTCCGAAGGACTTGAAGCCCCGGAGTTCGATTTTGCTAACGTGTACCACTTGTTCTCAACCCTTCCGATTCACCCCCCACTCCCCGGTCAGCCCTTTAAAAAATAGTGATTTTTCCAGCTTAAAAATTTTCCGTTTGGCATTTTGGGCAAAAATTTGACTTAAATTTGCGCAAATTCTGATTTTTTCACCATTTTTCCGGTTATCGAGAAGGCAAACCACGACAAGGCTGAGGTGGAAACGAGCTAGATGACTCCCGTCGCCCTCGCCAGCCGCTCGGCAATGCGCCTGCTCAAACCGTCGCCCAAGATGGTGTAGCGCTGGGGCCTGATGCGGTGTGCGATTGCGAGGGCCTTGATAATGTATCTCGGGGGAATGCCAAGCTCCTTAGCGTTCGTCGGAGCACCCACGGTTCGGAGGGCGTCGCGGATGGTCCGCCAGTCATCGCCATGGAGGTACATCATCATCACAGCTCCCACGCCGCACTGCTCGCCGTGCAGCGCGGGCTTCGGGGCTATGAGGTCGAGGGCGTGGCTGAAGAGGTGCTCAGCTCCGCTCGCGGGTCTGCTGCTCCCCGCTATCGCCATCGCCACCCCGCTGCTTATAAGGGATTTGACCACCTTGCGAACGCTCTCCTCGGTGTGGCGCCTGATGACCCCAGCGTCTTCAAGCACAAGTTGGGCGCTCATCACCGAAAGTGCGGCGGCGTACTCGCTGTAGGGCTCGTTGCGCAAGCGGTGGGCGAGATCCCAGTCGCGAACTGCGGTGAGGTTTGCGAGCAGGTCGCCGCATCCAGCAGCGAGGAGGCGGTGCGGGGCGCGCTTGATTATCAGAGTATCAGCGATGACCGCGATCGGGGCTTGGGCCTCAATAGACGCTGGCCCCCTCCCGCCCTTTATCGAGGCGCGCGAGGAAGCGATGCCATCGTGCGAGGCCGCGGTCGGCATGCTGACGAACGGCTTACCTTCGCGGAAAGACGCCATCTTCGCAACATCAACACACCTGCCGCCGCCGACGCCGAGCAGAAAATCAACCCCGGCTTTAACGAGCCTTCGAACCTCCGCTACCGTTTTCACATCCGCATCTTTAATCAGAGTGTAACTTGCATTAAAACCGGCTTTCTTGAGGGAGAGGCAAACCCCGTTGCCAGCCAGTTTAAACGTCAGCTTATCGGAGACCACCAGGGCCCTCCTGCCTAGGCGCAGCCTCGAGCACACGTCTGGAACTTGCAATAGAACGCGCGGGCCCATCCAGACCTCACGTGGCAGCTCCATCCGCTTCGGTTCTTTCATCTAAATCACCCGAAGAGATCCCTTCTTCAACCGGGGAAGGTATTGGAGCTTTTGATGCTTTAAACTTACTTCCGACGACCCGGTTGTCGCGCGCTAAGTTTAAATACACGTGATAGGATTTTCTATTGCTGCTTCTAACGCGGCATTTTCTTGGGGTGCACACATGGAAAAAACCCAGCTGAAGTACCTCGAAGGGACGACGACGGTTGGGCTCGCGTGTAAGGATGGCGTGGTGCTGGTCACCGATACGCGCGCGACCGCGGGTTACCTCATAGCGAGCAAGACCTCGCGGAAGGTGTACGCGATAACCGAGAACATCGGTGCAACCGTTGCCGGCGGCGTGGCGGATACCCAAGACCTCGTGAATATCCTGCGCGCGGAGGCCCGTTATTTCGGCCTGCGCGAGGGGGCACCAATCGGCGTTCGTGCGGCGGCGCGGCTGACCGCTAACATCCTACACGCGTACCGCTTGTTCCCGTACCTGGCAAACCTCCTGGTGGCGGGTGTTGACACGGCTGGGCCACAGGTGTACTTCTTGGACATCGATGGCTCCCTGACTGAAGAAAAAATAGTTTCCATGGGCTCCGGGTCGCCGGTGGCGTACGGTGTGCTGGAGAGCGAGTTCAGGGAGGGGATGTCGACTGAAGAGGCGGTGCCGATTGCGGTCAGGGCTCTCAAAGCCGCGATGAAGCGCGATATCGCGACCGGTAACGAGATCATGGTTGCCACCATAACCAAGGAAGGGTACAAAGAGCTGTCGCCAGCCGAGATTAAAAAGCTGGCCGGATGATCATAAATCTTTAGGTTGGTCTGCATGGCTGCAGAGGAACTCCTAACCGAAATCAAGCGCGTGATACGAGAGGAAACGCCATTCGCCAGCTCGATCTCCGACATAGACTTCGAGGGCCCGAGGGTGGTGCTGTACTGCAAGAACCTCGACTTACTGATGGAAAACGGCGACGTGATAAAAGAGCTGGCCCACAAAATCCGCAAGCGCATAACTCTTCGTCCGGACCCGTTGATCCTGACCGAGCCAGAGGAGGCCGAGAAAAAAATCAGGGCGCTCGTCCCTCAGGAGGCAGGGGTAACGGATGTCATCTTCAGCCCGGATGTTGGCGAGGTGGTGATTGAGGCAGAGAAGCCGGGCATAGCGATCGGCAAGGGCGGGGCGTTGCTACGCGAAATCATGAAAAAAGTTTGCTGGACGCCAAGGGTCATGCGCGTCCCGCCGATTCGCTCGGACATCGTGCGGGGCATCCGCTACTCGATTATCCAGGCGGGGGCGGAGCGGAGGGACATCCTGCACAAGATCGGCAGGCGCATCCACCGAGAGCCAAAGGCGAAGGGCGACTGGGTGCGGACAGCCATATTCGGGGGCGCGCGCGAGGTCGGCCGCTCGAGCTTCCTGTTGCAGACGCCCGAAAGCAAGATTTTACTGGACTGCGGGGTGAACGTCGCGTCCGAGGATCGGGCATTTCCACACCTCGAGGCGCCGGAGCTCAGGATACCGGAGCTCGACGCTGTCATCATAACCCACGCCCACCTCGACCACATGGGATTCGTCCCGTTCCTATACAAATACGGGTTTGAAGGCCCGGTTTACTGCACGCCCTCGACCCGCGATTTAGCGGCGCTCTTACAGCTCGATTACGTTGACGTTGCCGAGCGCGAGGACAAGCCGCTGCCGTACAATAAAAGGGACATCAAGACCTTCGTCCAGCACACCATCCCGCTCGACTACGGTGATGTCACCGACATATCACCCGATGTCAGGATAACTTTCCACAACGCTGGCCACATCTTGGGGTCAGCCATCGTGCACATCCACATCGGTGAGGGGCTTTACAACGTGGTCTACACCGGTGACATAAAATTCGACCGGACGCGGCTCTTCTCCCCGGCGGTTTGCACATTCCCGCGCCTGGAAACCCTCATCCTGGAGAGCACCTACGGTGGGGCGGAGGACATCCAGCCCTACCGTACCGATGCCGAAAAGGAGTTCATCCGCATAATGACGGAGACGGTGAGGCGCGGGGGGAAGGTGATCGTGCCGGTGTTCGCTGTCGGGCGCTCTCAAGAGATAATGATTCTGCTCGAGGACTGCAGGCGCAGGGGGATTTTCGATGGGGCCACGGTTTACCTCGATGGCATGATATGGGAGGCAACAGCGATTCACACCACCTACCCAGAGTATCTGTGCCCCGACCTGCGGGACCTAATCCTCCACCAAGGGGTCAACCCCTTCTTATCGGAGATGTTTGTGCGGGTGGCAAACCCGGATCAACGCAAGCAGGCCATCGAGGGTGAGCCTTCTGTGATCCTCGCGACCGCTGGCATGATGACCGGGGGGCCGGTGCTCGAGTATTTCAAGGCGCTGGCCCCGGATCCGCGCAACAGCTTGGTGTTTGTCGGCTACCAGTCGGAGGGCTCGCTCGGGCGGCGAGTCCAGAAGGGCTGGCGCGAGGTGCCGTTAAGGGGTGCGGGTGGGCGAGCGGAGGAGGTCAAGGTGAACATGGACATCAGAACCGTCGATGGGTTCAGCGGGCACTCGGACCGCGCCCAGCTGCTCAACTACGTTCGAAGGGCCACCCCGAAGCCGCAGCGAGTGATATGCTGTCATGGTGAGGACACCAAATGCACTAATCTAGCGAGCGCGGTGCACAAGCTGTTTAAGGTCGAGACGAGGGCGCCGCATAACTTGGAGGTAATCAGGCTGCGCTAGCGCCGCCCAGTTTTCAGCTTCACGACGTCACGCGGTTTGAGCTCACGCTTCTTCGCCCGCTCGTGGACGACCGCGCTGTTGCCTAGGGGATCCGTGAGGATGAGCCTTGCCCTCAGCTTCCCCTGACGGATGGTTTGGAGCTTTTTGAGGAGGCGCTCGCCGTGCCCGCGCTTCCCTGGGTCAGCCCCTCGGAGGGCGAGCTCCAACGTGGTTTGAACCCTGTCGAGAACCCCCTCGACGTTTGACACGTAACCCTCGCTCGCCGGCCCGGGCTCGATCACCACCCCGAGCTCCGGTATCTTTACCGTACCGGTGCTGGATTTGACGACCCTAACCACCATGTCGGCCTCGGACGAGATCGTGAACTCATAACGCATGGGCTTCCGCTCGCCCAGGCACATGACGTCGGCATGCCTGAACTTGCACGCGCCGCAGCTCAGCGAGGTGCTCATCACCTCACCGAAGTACGGGATTTCATCAATCCGCCCCTTGACGTGAAAAGCCCCGGTAGCCCCACAAATCGGGCAGCGCTCGACGGGGAGGGTGAACTCCCGCGGTTGCATGAGGGGCACCTAAAAACTAGGTCTCGGCTTCTTTTTTGAATTGGAGGCGCACGAACTTCGGTGTGGCTATCACCTTGGTCTCGGTCAGCCTGCCGACTTCGCCCCCTATACCCTGGCAGATGCCCTTGAGCTGGTCGATTGCGCGCTTCAGATCAGATGGATCCTGTTCCATGAGGGAAGAAATATCGAGAACCACGATGTTCCCAGCCTGCAGCTCGTTCACCACGCCCTGAACGTCGACAAGGCTCTGCAGGTTCATGCTCTTGATGAAGATGGGCTCGATTTCGGAAAGCCTCTTCGCTTCTGCAGCCGCCTCGACCTCTACGACTGGCACTTCCTTGGCGATTTCCTCCGGTTGGGCGGCTGGTGCTCTTTTCCTGCGGAAAACATCGAGTACCCCCACTCACACCACCATCGTCAAATGGGCGGTGGCGTTCTTTCTATTTAACCCTTTTCTAAAGCCTAAAGCCAAAGTCTCTCACCAGCACAAGGCCTACATCAACTCTATGGGCCATCGTTTATCCTAAAAGCCCCCATATCCCATCCCCAACATAGTGCAAATTTTTGACAGCTCGCCCCTTCGGCCCCACCATGGCAGCGCCCTCGACTAGCGCCGAGCCGATGGCGAGCGCTTTACCATGGCGTCCGTCGACGACTACCACGCATTCTCCGTTTGAAATGCCTTCATCGGTCGACACGATCCCCGGAGCCATGATATCCGCACCGCCAGCTATGTGGGGTACAGCCCCCATGTCGACGATTACTCGTTTAAGCGGGATTCTTTCGATTGAGAAGAGGGTGGGAAACATGCCATCCGATGTCCTAAATGCCATCGGTTTTTTATTCACGAGCAAGACTTCGCGACCATCTTGGAGCTCGACAATTTCGATGATTCCCTCAAGGAGTTCTCCGGCCACGCTGCCGAATTTTTTCACAAGCTCATCACGCATTTGCTTGACCAGCGCTTTTCGCGGGGGGAATCTTCGTTTGATTGGCATCAAGCTAAAAGGGGCCAGATACGCTTAAATACGCAGCTATCGAGGAGGTGATGATTTTCATGGCTGCGCAGCGACCTCTCGACGTGTTGAACCGCGCCCTTGGATCCTCGGTGCTCGTGAGTCTCAAGGGGGGCAAGGAGTTTCGGGGCAAACTGAGCGGTTTCGACGTGCACGTCAACCTGGTGCTCGAAGAGGCAGAGGAGATCCAGGGCGGGCAAACGGCAAGGCGATATGGCACGATGATCATCCGCGGCGATAACGTCGTCTTCATCTCCCCGGCTGGGTGATCGTGTGGTCAAGGGAACTGCTGCGATGGGTAAGCGCCACAAGGTAGCGCACATACGCTGCCGGCGCTGCGGTAGGAGAGCTTTTCACGCCCAGCGCGGGGGTTGCGCCGCCTGCGGCTACGGCAGGTCTCGCCGAATCACCCGCTACAACTGGAAGGTCAAGAAAATCCAAGGGCTGCGACTTCGTTAGTTGGTATCTGTCCAACGTTGGACAATCGTAAAATCTCTTAAGCTTGGGCGACAACTCTCTTTTGGTGGGCCGGTGGCGAAGCCTGGTATCGCGTCCGCTTGGCATGCGGAAGGGCGCGGGACGGTGTTGGGAAATCCGACATCGCGCGAATTCAAATCCCGCCCGGTCCACCACTTTTGAATACAGTAGTTTAGAAACGGCATGAATACTTTCGGTTTTGCTAAAGCACCGATTTTGGGTTAAAACTTATCTCTGGGACAATTTGAGCACCTTTACGATAGTTTATAAATTACTTTCGGGATCTCTCCCTCCCCGAAAACCGCTTAGCCCGTTCTTAACAACAGACCAAGGGAATTACTTGCGAAAACAAGGGCATTATATCCAAGACCAGCGCTTGGTTTTCAATCCCGGATGTCAGCGAAAGCTTATCGAACGTCTTAAAAATAAACAAAAAACCAGTTGGGCGAGTATCACGAAAGATGTGGGAGTATCGGAATATACGTTAAGAATTAGTTGGAGGTATGAAAAGAGTACTCTACCACTTACGTATGCAAGGAAAATTGCCGATATGTCATCCACAAATTGGGATGATGTGGTGGATAACGTTGTAACGGTACTAGAAAGGAACTGGGGTCAGAAACACGGAAAAAGAGGCATCGGTTTAAAGAAAATATCCGTCCCAACAGCAGGTGATCCAAAGTTAGCTGAATTTTTTGGAATGTTGTTGGGTGATGGTTACTTGTCAGAATATTTCGTTGAAATATGTGGAAACGCGAAATTTGACCAAAATTATCTCACGCAATACGTGCCAAAGTTGGTATTCGATCTTTTCAGATTAAGTGGGGCACTCAGAATACAAGACAACACCATGCGTTTGAGGTTTTACTCTAAAAGAATGTCAAAATGGATCGCTGAAACTTTTGGTTTGTCATATGGAAAGAAAATTTATTCTCTCTCCAGGATACCAAACGCATTTTTCACCGACGCAGTTATACCATCTGCGTGTATCAGAGGATGCATCGATACCGATGGAGGGATTTATAGGTTCCATGACCGTGTCGGAATTGCTTTCTTCAACGAAAATAAATTGCTTCTAGAAGATGTGGCACGTGGACTTGAGAAATTAGGGTTTAGTCCCTATTTCACGAAAGGAAAGGAAGTATGGCTTTTAAAGAAACGGGACGTGCTGCTTTATTTATCCCAGATTGGCACATCGAATTTCAAAAATGTGGTAAGGGTGTTGGAATGGCAGCGCAGCGGTAGGTTTCCTCTTCTTTCTGAGGTATCAGAGTTCATACGTAAAGACATAAATGTAAATCTGCCTTACGTAATGATGGGCCCGTGGTCTAGTGGTTATGAGGTGCCGGGAGAGATCTTGGCCCTGACAAACGTCACCTTGACAAGCTAGAAGCGCAAAAAGGTGAAGGTCCTGGGTTCGAATCCCAGCGGGCCCACCACTATTTTTGACATCGCGCGGTAGTTTGATAGGAGAAAATGAAGCTGATACTGGCGTCCGCAAGGGACCCCGCCGCCCAAAACATAGTGGCGCGGCTACGCGAGCTTTACGATTTTGAGGAGGTACGAGACCGTCCCGGCGTATTCATCCATGAAGATGTTTTGCTAACGACAGTCGATGGCGGGATAACCCAAATCGATGCGCTACCTCTAGCTGCAGAGGAGGTGATCATCGCCTCGAGGCACGCGAGCGAGTCCGGCGAGCCAACCCTGACCGTCCACGTGCCAGGTGAGGTCGAGAGGCGAGAACTAGCGGTAGCGTCGCCTGGCACAATCAAAGCCGCCCTCAAGGCGCTCGTCGCCGCACGTGATGAGCTGGGGCTGCCGTACGAAGTTTCGCTTGAAGCGACCCACCATGGCCCAACTAAGCTTGAGGTGCCGATTACATTCGTTGAGGTGGGCAGCTCGCAGAAGCAATGGTCTGATATGAGGGCGGCTGAGGCGGCAGCACGCGCTATAATGGCCGCCGCAACCTCACCAGCCGGAGGGCGCCGAGCAATAGGGTTTGGCGGCCCCCACTACGCGCCCAGACACACAGAGGTCATCTTGCGCACCGATGTCTGCGTGGGCCACATCCTCCCGAAGTACGTGCAAGTCAGCGATGCACTGATTGAAAAGGCTGTGAAGGCGACACGAGGCGGTGCCGAGCTGTTTGTGCTCGACTGGAAGGGCTTGGACGGTGATGCCCGCACTAAAATTTTGAGCACCGCTAAAAAACTGGGTCTGTCTGCAACTAAGGCGCACGACCTCCTCAGAGAAGCAAAGGTTTAAGTATCTCTCATGACCGAATTGCGTTTGCGGGAGAGGTTAAGAGGGTGCGAGGATGGCAAGTGGGTTTAAGCCGGAGACCGGGTTCGAGCTCGCCCTAAAAACTGAACCCCAACCGGCGGTTACAAAGCCTGAAGTTCAACCCGTCCCCATTTCAATCGACCGCGAGCTCGAGCAGGTGCTCGAGCAGGCGCGCGCCCGTATCTTGGTGGTTGGGGCCGGCGGTGCCGGGTGTAATACCGTGACGCGCATAATGGAGGTCGGAATCAGGGGCGCCGATTCCATCGCGGTGAACACCGACGCGCAGGATTTGCTCTACACGACCGCAGACCGTAAAATCCTGATCGGGCGCGACGTGACGTACGGCCTCGGTGCCGGCAATGACCCAGAGAAGGGGGAGAAAGCGGCGCGCGAGGATGAGAACTTGATAAAGGAGCAGATTCACGGTGCGGATATGGTTTTTGTCACATGTGGTCTCGGCGGCGGCACCGGCACAGGCTCGGTGCCAGTCATAGCCGAGGTTGCCCGCAAGTTTGGGGCGCTCACGGTTTCTGTCGTAACGCTGCCGTTTGGTGTCGAGGGGAAGCGCCGGAGGCAAAACGCCGAGCAGGGGCTGCAGCGCCTGCAGGAGGCCAGCGACACCGTGATCGTGATTCCAAACGACAAGCTGCTCGAAATCGCCCCCGACCTGCCGATAGCCGCGGCGTTCAAAGTCGCCGACCAGCTTTTGATGGATTCTATCAAGGGTGTAACCGAACTAATAACCAAGCCCGGCCTGATCAACCTGGACTTCGCGGACATAAAGACCGTGCTACAGAACGGTGGAGTTGCTATGATCGGCGTCGGTGAGTCAGACACCGAGAACCGCGCGGTGGAGGCGGTGGAGGAGGCGTTGAGCAGCCCGTTGCTCGACGTGGAGATCACGGGGGCAAAGGGGGCCTTGGTTAACGTGGTGGGCGACCCCAGCCTAACGCTTGAGGAGGCAGAAAAAATAGTTGGGCGGGTATCGGAGGCGCTCGATCCAGAGGCACACGTGATATGGGGTGCACAGATTTCCGAGGAACTCAAGAACGCGGTGAGGGTTATGGTAATCCTGTCTGGGGTGCACTCACCCTACGTGTTGGCCCCGGGGGAGCGCCCCGCGGTTAGGAAGGGGAAGGTGCCAGCCGCGCCAATCGATTTGGGATTGGAGTTCTTGAGGTAAATGCTGCGAGAATTCTTCCGCGAGTGTAAGCGCGTGTTTCGGGTCGCTCGGAAACCGGACAAAAGCGAGTACATGACGATAGTGAAGGTAACTGGCCTTGGGATGCTATTAATCGGGCTCGTTGGTTTTGCAGTGATGGCGGTCGCCAGAATGCTCGGCGGCACCTGATTTTGGAGTCGATGAGATGGAGGAAAAACAGGAAATCATCAAACCAGCGGTCTTTGCTGTTAGGACAACCATCGGGCAGGAGAAGGGCGCAGCGGACATGATAGTCAAGCGCGCCAGAAGCTACAACCTGCCGATAAAGGCGGTGCTGGCCCCGCCCGGTATAAGGGGGTACATCTTCGTTGAGGCCGAGGGTGAGACGGCGGTTGAACAGGCGCGCGCCGGGCTCAAGCACGCGAAGGGAGTCGTAAGCGGGGAGGTGGCGCTCACCGAGATCGAGCACTTCTTGGTGCCCAAGCCTGTCGTCACGGGCATGGAGGTCGGCGACGTGGTCGAGCTGGTGGCTGGGCCGTTCAGGGGCGAGAAGGCACGCATCATTCGAATAGACCAAGCCAAAGAGGAGATAACCGTGGAGCTTTTCGAGGCGATGGTGCCCATCCCGGTGACGGTGAGGGGCGACCACGTCAAGGTGATCGAGAAAAAGGAGAAAAAGGAGGAGAAGGGATGAAGGCGAACGAGGTAAAGCCGGAGATGCGAAGGGTCGACTTGGACCTCAAAATCGTCGAGATCGAGGAGCCCCGCACTTATACCAGCAGGGCAGGGCGCGAGGGGAAGGTCACGACCGCGGTGGGTGAGGACGACTCCGGGCGGATAAAAATATCGCTCTGGGATAAGGACATTGACCTGGTCAAAGTCGGTAGCCAGATACGGATACGCAACGGTTACGCGCGGCTCTTCAGGAACGAGGTCTACGTCAGCGCAGGCATCTACGGCAGGCTTGAAGTCGTCGAGTGAGTGAGCCCCCAAAACCCGCAGCGTTTTTATGCGTACCCGCCTTATTCTTGAGAGAGCTTAGCAAGCGATCCGGATTTGGGGCTCGAGTATGAAATCTGTGGTTAAAGTTATGGTGGAAGGAGGCAAGGCTACGCCGGGACCACCCATAGGTCCGGCTCTAGGGCCACTAGGCCTCAACGTCCCCCAGGTGATTGCGGAGATAAACGAGAAAACCGCGGCATTCACCGGCATAAAAGTGCCAGTCAAAATAATCGCGGACAAAAAGACGAGGCAGTTCGAGATAGAGGTTGGGTTGCCCCCCGCGGCGGCGCTGGTGAGGAAGCAACTCGGCATCGAGAAGGGGGCCAAGACCGCCGGAAAAGAGGTCGTTGGAAACCTAACCCTCTCTCAAGCGGTTGAACTCGCGAAGTTGAGGAGGGACGCCAGCTTGGCAAAAAACCTCAAGGCGGCGGTCAAAGAGATCCTCGGAACGTGCGTGAGTATGGGTGTGACGGTCGAGGGCAGGGACGCTCGCGAGGTGCAGCGAGAGATAGCCGAGGGCAAGCACGACGCGGTTTTTGGTGAGTAAATGCCCTCGCGCGAAAACATACTCAAAGCCCTAGGGCAGGCGAGGCAGGGTGAAAAGCGCAAGTTCCCCCAGAGTTTCGAGCTGGCGATAAGCTTCGGGGGTCTCGACATGACGAAGCCTGAGAACCGCATCGCGGAGGAGGCCGTCCTGCCGCACGGTGTCGGCGAGCCCCAAAAAGTCGCGTTTTTCGCGGAGGGGGAGCTGGCGAGAAACGCGCGCGACGCCGGGGCTGATGCTGTGCTTGGGCGCGAAGATATAGGGGCTCTCCAAAAAGACCGCAAGCAGATGAAGCGGGTGGCTGAAGCATACGATTTTTTCGTTTCACAGGCAGATTTGATGCCTCTGATAGGTAAGGCCTTGGGCCCGGCACTTGGGCCACGGGGAAAGATGCCGAAACCCGTGCCGCCAACCGTGGACCCTAAGCCGTTGCTCGAGCGCTACAAGAAGACCGCGCGCATCCGGATGCGCGACCAGCCGGTGATTCACGCGCGGGTAGGGATGGAGGGCATGACGGACGAGCAGCTCGCCGACAACATCCAAGCGGTAATCGACCTCCTCGAGCACAAGTTCGAGCAGGTTTTTCGCCAAGTTGGTGCGATACGCGTCAAAACAACGATGGGAAAACCGGTGAAAATTGAGGTGTGAGCGTGACGGTGAGCGCGAAGGCCGTGGAAATCACCCCCTGGAAGCAAGAGGTTGTGAGCGAGGTGGCAGAGATGCTCGAGCGCTACCCGGTGGTGGGCGTCTTGGACATCACGGATTTGCCCGCCGCCCAGTTCCAGAAGATGAGGCAGAGACTCCGCGGTCAGGCCGAAATCAGAGTCGTCAAAAATACGCTGATAGAGATTGCGCTCGAACAAGTCGCGCAGAAAAAGGACCCCAAGCTCAAGGAGCTCGCGAGCCACCTCCTGGGGCAATCCGCGGTGATTTTCACCCACATGAACCCCTTCAGGCTCAGCAAAATCCTCGACGCGAGCAAGATAGGCGCCCCGGCGAAGCCCGGCGTCAAGGCGCAGAAGGACATCGTGATCCCGGCGGGTGAGACGGATTTTGCCCCCGGACCAGTCGTGGGGGAGCTCCAGCGCGCGGGTATCAAAGCCCGCATCCAAGCCGGGAAGGTCGTAATCCTCGAGGACTGCCCCATCCTCAAGCGCGGCGACACCATAACCAAAGAGGTAGCTGACGCGCTCGCGAAATTCGGCATCCAGCCGCTCGAGCTTGGGCTGAAACTCCGGGCTACTTACGAGGGGGGCATGGTGTTTTCAGGTGAAGTTCTCGAAATCGACGAGGGCAAGGTCATAGCGCAATTACAAGAGGCGGGCATCAGCGCTTTGAACCTCACGTTGAACCTGAACTACCCGACACCAATGACCATAGGCATGATGATTGTGAAGGCTAGCGCCGCAGCCCAGAACCTCGCACTCAATGCTTGCTTGCCGATCTCTCAGGTCATGCCCTCGCTGCTCGCCCGCGCCCGCGCCGAGATGCTGGGCCTCGCTGTGGCCGTTGGTACAAAGAACCCCGGCGCACTTGACGAAGAGCTCAGGGGGATACTCGGGATAACGCCGCCGGTTGGGCCAAAACCCGGGGAAAAACCGATGGAAGAAAAGCCTAAAGAAGAGCAAAAGGAAGGTAAATGACGGTCAAACCGATGTTCAAATGATGGAGGTATAACGGATGGAATACGTCTACGCGTCGCTTGTGCTACACGCAGCCGGAAAGAAGGTGGATGAGGCTGGGCTAACAAACATCCTCAAGGCGGCAGGGGCGCAGGTTGACGAGGCCCGGGTAAAAGCCTTGGTCGCAACTCTGGAGGGCGTCAACATCGACGAGGCGATAAAGAGCGCCGCTGTTCCGGTAGCTGCAGCTCCAGCCGCGGCTCCGGCAGCGAAGGTTGAGGAAAAGAAGGAAGAGAAGAAGGTCGAGGAGAAGAAAGAGGAAGAGGCGCTCGCCGGGCTCAGCGCGTTGTTCGGCTAAGTGTTCTAAATGCTAAGTGTTCTAAATAGGACACCTGGCCAGAAAGTAGGCTCTTTGATGCTGCTCCAACAAAATTTTGCCGCCGCCCGCTGCCCGGGATGATTTTCATAGTTAGTAGTGTCATTACTAACTACGGAAAGAGGTGCGCGTGAGCCTCTACGCCCCGATCTCGCGCGATGAGTACGAGAGGAAACTCGAGCAGCTCGTGCTCGTTTGAGGCCGCGGCACCCCCTGTCTGCTAGTTAGTAGTCTCATTACTAACTACGAAAACCGCGAGATGTGCGGGCCGGGGCCAACGCTTATTTGAGCACCACTAGCTCCTTCGAGCGAAGACTTTTAACTCTCACAGATTATTTTGGTTGGGCAAGCTTATGAAAGACATTTACGAGGCCGAGATTTTCAAGAAGCGTGGTTTCTACACAAAGCGTTGCGTGAGCTGTGACCGTGTCTTTCGAACGCTTGATCCCGACCGCAGGACTTGTGGCGACACCCCCTGTGACGAGTACACCTTCATAGGCAGACCCGCAACCAAAAAGCGCTACACGCTACCGCAGATGGAAAAAGCATTTTTAAGGTTTTTTGAGCGCCGCGGACATTCCGTGATCAAACGGTACCCGGTAGTTGCCCGCTGGCGTGATGACATCTTTCTAACAATCGCCTCGATCGCCGATTTCCAGCCATGGGTGACCAGCGGTCTGGTGCCGCCGCCAGCAAACCCGCTAGTTATCAGCCAGCCGAGCATCCGCCTGAACGACATCGACAACGTCGGGCGCTCGGGGCGACATTTCACCCTCTTTTCCATGGGCGGTCACCACGCGTTCAACTCCCGCAGGCAGCGCGTTTATTGGGTGGATGAAACGGTCGAGTTCTGTCACGAGTTCCTGACGCGCGAGCTCGGCATCAAGCCGGAGGAGGTCACCTACATCCAGGATTTCTGGGAGGGCGGGGGTAATGCTGGCGAGGACTTCGAGGTGAACGTCCGCGGCATCGAGCTCGCTACCCTCGTTTTCATGCGCTACTCGAAGGGGGATGGCAAATATGTGCCACTTCATTTGAACATCGTCGACACGGGCTACGGACTCGAGCGCTTGGCGTGGATCTCGCAGGGCACGACTTCGGCGTACGAAGCGGTCTTCGGCGAGGTTGTAGCCAAGTTGCGCGAGCTTACAGGGGTCGAACAGCCCCAGGCTGAGGTGCTTCGCGAGAATTCAAGGCTAGCGGGCATGATGGACATCGAAACTGGCCGCGACCTGCTGGCGCTCCGGGACAAGGTTGCGGCTCGCACGGGGATGAGCATCGACGAGCTCAACCGCGTGCTCGCGCCGCTCGAGGCGATTTACGCGGTTGCCGACCACCTGCGCTGCTTGGCGTTCATGTTCGGCGATGGGATAACCCCGAGCAACGTCAAGGAGGGCTACCTGGCGAGGCTCGTGCTGCGCCGCACGTTAAGGCTGATGCGCGAGCTGAAGCTGGAGAAACCCCTAAGCGAGCTCATGGGCTTGGAGCTCAAGTACCTGCGCGACCAATTCCCGGAGCTTTGGGAGAGGAGGGATTACATCTCGGAGGTTATCGGGCTGGAGGAAGAGCGCTACCGCGATACCATCACGCGGGGGGGCCAGCTCGTCGAACGCGTGGCAGCGGGGCTCCGCCAAGAGGGCGAACGGGTCCTACCGACTGGCAAACTCATCGAGCTCTACGACAGCCACGGCCTTCCACCAGAGGTCGTGAAGGAGGTCGCGACGAAGGCCGGCGTGAACGTGGAGGTGCCCGAGGACTTCTACATCCGAGTCGCGAAACTCCACAGCCAGGCCAAGCGCTTGCCAGCTGCCGCGATCGCCCTGCCGAGAGCGAGGCTCGAGCGCCTGCAGAAAACAAAACAGCTTTACTACGAGTTACCCTATACCCGGGAGTTCGCCGCCAGGGTGCTCGCGAGCTTCGATGGCTTCGTCGTGCTGGATCAGACCGCCTTTTACCCTGAGGGGGGCGGGCAGCCGAGCGACGTCGGCACGCTCATCAGCCCGAAGGGAAAGGCGAACGTGCTCGACGTTCAAAAGGTCGATGGTGTGGTGGTTCACCGGGTCAAGCCAAACCCCTTCAAGGTTGGACAAAAAGTCCACGGCAAGCTCGACTGGCTGAGGCGGGTGTCGCTCATGCGCCACCACACCGCCACCCACATCATCCTCGGAGCCGCGCGCAAAGTACTCGGAAATCACGTGTGGCAGGCTGGGGCGCAGAAGGGGGTTGAGTCAACACGCCTTGACCTATCACACTTCAAGCGCATCTCGCAGGAGGAGCTCCAGGAAATCGAGCGCCTGACGAACCGCGTGGTGATGGGGGGCTGCGCGGTAAAAACAGGCTGGATGGACCGCAACGAGGCGGAGCGGCAGTATGGATTCGACCTCTACCAAGGTGGCGTGGTGCCCGGCAAGCAAATCCGGGTCGTCGAGGTGGAGGGGTGGAACACACAGGCCTGCGCTGGCACCCACTGCGCGCGAACGGGCGAGGTTGGACCAATCAAGCTCATCCGCGCCGAGCGCATCCAGGACGGGGTCGAGCGGCTCGAGTTTGCTGCAGGTGAGGCGGCAGTCAAATTCGTACAGGGGCGTGAACGGCAGCTCCTTGGGGCGGCGGAGATCCTCCTCACGGAGCCAGAGCGGGTGGCTGCAGCAACCCGGCAGCTCTTCGAGCGGTGGAGGGCGGCGAAAAAGGAGCTTGAGAGGGCGCGGGAGCAGGCTGCGGAGCTGCGCTTGACCGACCTGCGCACGAAAGCTGTTCAAGTTGGCGCGCTTCGAGTCATTTGCGAGGTTATCGAGGGGGCTAGCGTTGACGAGCTTATCAAGGTGGCGGGCGCTCTGATTAGGGCCGACAAGAGCATGGTCGCAGTCCTTGGAACCAAGGATGGAACCGCTCAGATCGTGGCCATGGCAGGTGATGAGGCGGTACGGGCTGGGGCCGATTGTGGGAAGATTGCAGAGGTCTCGGCAAACGTGCTCGGCGGAGGTGGAGGCGGCAGGCCGGGGCTTGGGCAGGGTGGCGGTCCTGGGATCAACAAATTGGAAGAAGCTCTGGAGATGGCCAAGAAGATTTGCGAGCAGTCACAACAGTTGCGAGCGGGCGGTTGATGAGAACAGGCCAGTGATTCTATGGTTAACTGGCGAGGGATCGACGCCAAGTGGCAGCAGGCGTGGCGGTGACGAACATCTCTGCGGTTGGCCCGACCATGACCGCGGACTTCTGGGTCATAAGGCCTCAGCTTCAGATCACGAAGACCGCCAGCCCCTCCAGCATCTTCGTCGGCGAGAACGCCACAATAACCGTGA
Source organism: Candidatus Hadarchaeum sp. (assembly GCA_020725055.1). Taxonomy (GTDB): domain Archaea; phylum Hadarchaeota; class Hadarchaeia; order Hadarchaeales; family Hadarchaeaceae; genus DYFS01. The sequence goes on from DYFS01000003.1 coordinate 30,794, forward strand.
CCGCCCGCAACGTGAGGAACACCGCCGCCCTCAATCCTTCTTTGTTCGACAGCCCCCTAGGCGGCCTGACCCTCATCTCAGGCAACCCTGTCATATCCGCGAATTACCTCTGGGGTTCAGCCTCGCCCCCAAGCGTGGACATCTACGTCCGCGACACCAACACCTGGATAAATAGCTCAGAGTCCCAGTGGTGCAGTGTCACGCAGATCGATGCGAACACTTGGCAGTTCAACTTCGAGGATCTGAAGGGCCAGCCACGCCCCGACTACGACTTCAACCAGCCCCTACTGACGGTTCGCAAGGACGGCCACTTCTACTCGGTGACCCTCGAGCGCTACGACGGCGACTACCACTCGGACATCTATGTTGGCGATGTTTTGTTCTGGTCTGGCGCAGCAGGAGTTTGAGAGCAAGGAAAAAACAAGGAGCTGTGTACCTGCTCAAAGGTCGACACGACATCGGTGGGAGCAAATACTAAGGGTTCTCCCCATGCAGTCAGAACTCTGGCGCCCCGGCGCGTGATCGCTTGACTAAAACCGCGATGCCACCCAAGATACTGGCGATGCATAGCAGGATTAAAGGCCATTGAAGCAGCTCTAGGATCCCAGTTCCCGGAGGGCTTTTCGGTGCACCGAGGGCATAGAACTTTCCCTCCACCGAGCCGAAGTAGACATTACCGTAGGCGATAGCCGGGGTTGAGTCCACAATATGATTCGTTTTGAAATGTTGGAGGATTACACCAGTGGAAGAGTCGACCACATATAGTCCATCTCCCCCGACAAGGACTTTGTTGTCTGCGCCCACCGGCGAGCTGTGGGTTCCCCATTCAAGGTCGGTTTTCCACATCAAGGCCCCATCGGCCATATTTAGAGCGTAAAGAAAATTCCGGCTAGTAAAAAACACTTTGCCATCCATAACCAATGTGGAGGACACAGACCAGTTCTGGGAATCGTAATACCAGATCAGCCCGCCGTTCTCTGCGCTTAAAGCATAAACCCCATCGCCCGGCAAGTCACCCATCCACCCTGCGGTTATGTAGACTATGTTGTCTACGACCACAGGTGACGCGCTTATCTCATCACCGATGTGGAACTTCCAGATAAGCGAGCCGTCATTAGCATTTAACGCGTAAACAAAACCCGTGGTGGTTTCCGGCCATTCTACTCCGGCTCCGGTGCCAAAATAGACAACACCAGCAACAACGGTCGGGGAACCTATAACATGTCCCATAATCCCATTGCCGTAGCTGTATTCCCAAATCAAATCGCTGTTATCTGCATTTAAACAAAAAAGGTACCCGTTCCAAGTGCCGATGTAGAGTCGGCTATCAATGATTACTGGGGCGCCATCGACGCCAGCTAGTCCATATCGGCGATAAACATTGAAGCGCCACATCAGCTCACCTGTTTCTGCATCTAATGCGTATATGTGGTTGTCCCATGAACCGACATAGACGCGGTTGTCGACGATAGTCGGTGATGGATCAAGAAATTGTCCTCCTCCACGATTGGTTTTAAATTTCCAAACAAGTTCCCCGTTTTCAGCATTTAGGGCATAGATCCACAACCGTTCATTTTCCCCCTTACCGTAGTTTTCTCGCACCGAGAAATAGACTTTCCCACGCGCTACTGCAGGGGATGAAAAGATCGAGGCTCCTTGGATTTCGTACTTCCAGATTAGTGTCAGTTCACTTGGTAAGCTTGTACCCGCAATGCCCGTCCGTCGCCAATCGTGCATGAACGTTGGCCAATCGTCGGTTTGCGCGTTGACGGAAGATTGGGCTGCTAACGACGTACCGACCATCGATATGATGAACAATGCCGCGATGAGCACGATTTTCTTCATACGCTTCCCAAATTATCTTCGTCTGAACTAACTTCATCAAAACACTTATTTAAGTAGGGTGGTCGAAAGTCGATGAGAGGTATTAGCTTGAGACCAATATTTTCACTCCTATTATGTGTCTTGCTGTTCGGCTCGATACTCCCATCTTCTTTAATTGCGGCGCCCCTGGCGCACGGTACCAGCTCTGGTAAAACTTTGAGTTCTTCCTTAGATGCCCTAGCTGTTAAATCCTCTACGCAGGCAACGAACAACTCGGTTCTCATCGCAGATGAAAGCTACCAAACAAACGCGACCTCAAGCGCCGATGCTGGACCTGTAGAAAATGAAATCCTGAGATTTGTCGTTGAAGAGTTGACAAATCCGCCTGGCGTCGATGCTGCTCTGGGATATCTCAACGAATTCCACACTGCGCTCGAAAAAATCGAGAACTTCCTTAAGGCAGGGAACGAAGACCTGCTTGGACCCACGATCGAAGAAGCCAACGCTTCCTTGTCGGCTTTCGAGAACGCCGTACCAGAGATGTTAAAATCGCTCGAGAATGAATTTTCAGGCGAATACGTTGTAGGGTTCAACACTTGGCTAGAGAACTTCCTCGGTGCGGCAAACGGGCTCCTCGAGTATTTGCAAGGCACGAGCATCGAAGCATCCGAAGCGTTACCCCTAATCGCCAACGTTCGACAGGTGCTTTTAGAATTGCCAACTGGGGAGCACTCGGTTTACTTCGTGGAGGAGGGCGCATGGTTCGAGGATCCTTATGGCAACTGGTTACCAAGGGAAGATACCTATACCTTCGTGACATACCCTCGAGAAAAAGTCGTCTGGAAGTTCAAGATTTTCAACGACGAGCTGCGCTGGCCATTCTGGGACCCACCCCGGGCAACAATTGACCTCAAAATCACGATGTGGGATTTCTCAACCTCTCGCCCGGATTACCCGACCTGGACCTTCCTGCCTTTTGAGATAGGTGCCCGAACCATCCTCACAGTCTATGGAGAGTTTACCGCTCCATTCGAGCCAGCTAACTACGGTTTTCTGATCGAATTTGACTGGCAGTCCACAAGCGGCGCAAGCGGCAGCGAGGGCTTCGGGATAATTCTGAGGGTCAAGAATAGAAATCCGACAGCTTCACGCCAGCCCGTTCGTCCAGAAAATGGTCCTTGGGGCACCACATTTAGATTTTGGACTGAATACAGAGATCCAGATGGCCATCCTCCAGCTTACGTCCGAGTCTATATAGACGGATTACCATTTGGCATGATATTCGTATCCGGCGATTACAAAACTAAGGCGATATACGAATACTGGTGGCAAACGGCTTCTCAGGATATCGGTGCCCACACCTATTACTTTGAGACATGGGACGGCTATGGCGAGATATATCGCTCTGCAACGGATTCGGGTCCGTCCGTCACCAAGCGCAACTCGATCCTGAGGTACCCCACCACTTCCCTCACTCGGGAATGTAACTTCTTGGGTTGGGGTTGGGGCGGAAGCCTAACCGACTCAGAGACGGGAGAGTACTTAGCCGGACGGACCGTGAAGTTGTACAAATCCGATGGCACTTACCTCGCCGCCACGACGACAGATTCCACCTATGGGATGTTCATCTTCGCGGCAAGGGATTACGGGCTGCCGAACCTCGCGCCAGGAACGTATTATTACTACGCCGCTTGGGACGGCGACGATTTATATGCGGGCGCGAAATCCGAAACCGTTACACTCATTTTAACGGAATGATATGTGCCCCCACCACCCCCTCCCCCACTAGCCGACACGACCGCGCCAACAATCACCGGCTTACAAGCCCAGCCTAGCCCGTTCAACCCAACTCTCCAAAATACCCAAATAAGCTTCACGCTTTCTGAGCCGGCGAACTACACCATAACGATAAGCGACTTCAACGATATTGTGCGGAGAACCTTCACAGGCTCTGGTACTGGAGAAATAACGTGGAATTGGAATGGAACCGACGACTACGGCTTACTGGTCAACGATGGGCCTTACACCATTACCATTAATGCGGAGGATCTAGCTGGCAACGATGCGACACCAGTAACGACAAACGTGGTGGTGAACGCCGTGGATTTTCAAATCCAGAGGGGTTTCGATCCAGCGGCGTTTAACCCGAACTTCGAAACCACGACGCTTTGGTATGAACTCTCCGAGCCTGCCACGGTGACCGTCACCATAACAGACGCCGCGGGAGCCACCGTCAGACACTTGGTTGTTGGACAGGACAGAGGAGGGGGTGCAAACTCCGTGGTCTGGAACGGCACCAACGATGGCGGTGCTCTCTTGCCAGGCGGAACGTATAGGGGGGTGATAACCGCAACGAGCTTCGCGGGTGAAGCCCCCGACTTCGTCCCTCCAGCTCCGCCAACGGTAACAATAGATTACGGGCGCCCCGCAATCACGGCTTGGGCGGACGACGACCCGCTCGACCGCACTATGGGTGAGACTAGCGTTAGCATAACCTACACGATCGCATCACCCACTGGGGCAAACCTGCAGGTCATGATTACGATATTTGATGAAGCTGGAAACGTGGTGAACGAGACTCCATGGATCCTCCAGCTCCCTGGTACGTACACATGGACTTGGCTTGGGACGGATGCCGCAGGCAATCCAGTTCCGGATGGGCTGTATCCATACAGAATAAGGGCGAGAACGCCTCCACCAGCTCCTGTTTGGGCGAACACCAGGTGGGGAACAGTAGTTGTAATTGACACCAATGTTCAAATAACTCAAAGCGCCGATGGAGTTGTTCAGCTTCTGCACCCTGCGGGCTACAACGTTAACATCGGACCAGCACCAGCTGGTCCGCTCACCGAAGCAGCACGCGCAATACGTGCACAGGGGCTTGGGTACCTGCACAGCCAAATATACGACATTACCTCAACCCCGAATACTTTTGACCCACCAGCGCTCCTGATGTTCAGCTATGACCCAGCTCTCTACGGGCCTAGGCTCCAGCTGTACAGGTTCAATCCCGCCGCTAACGCGTGGAATCCCGTCCCGAACCAGTTCGTCGATGTTGTCAACAATAGGATAATCGCCGAGGCGGTGCAGCTCTCGATATTTGCCATCCTCAGCCTGCCTCCTGACCGGACGCCGCCGGTATCATTTGTCGAAAACATCGAGCCTTATTGGCAAAACGAGTTGCCTTTCATGATAACCGCCCAAGCAACCGACGATCGAAGTGGCGTGGAGAACGTCGCTCTGTGGTATCGATATAGTGATGATAATGTTGTGTGGGGCCCCTGGGTCTTGTTTGGTATCGATGATATACCACCGTGGTCGTGGTCCTTCACAGCACCAAACGGCGATGGGCACTATGAGTTTTACACCGTTGGCGTTGACCGGGGTGGCAATATTGAAAAGGCTCGGGAGAAAGCCGACGCTCGGGCTGGCGTGGATACAACACCACCAGAATCCTCCGTTAATCCCATCTCCCCCCATTGGCAAAAATCGCTCCCGCTGACCATAACAGCCCAGGCGAGCGATGCGCTGAGCGGCGCCAAGGAGGTCATGCTGTTTTACCGCTACTCAGCCGACAACCTGCGCTGGAGTGGCTGGAAGCTCTACGGCATCGATGGAGAGGAGCTCTGGAGCTGGGAGGTCATGCCCGAGAACGATGGTTACTATGAGTTCGGCACAATAGCCATAGACCGAGCCGGAAACGTTGAGCAGCCCATCGTCGAATCGAAAACTCTCACAGGCGCGTTCGTGGGCTGGTACGCTTACAATTTGTGGACCGATTACGGCGAGTGGAGCTGGTCCGAGATATCCGGCGAGCACATGTACGGCTACGATGAGGATGGAGCAGATCGTTTAGATGTGCTAGTGTACCCGCCCCCGCTCACGTCAGACGAGGAGATGACTGTCTGGGTAGAGGTGAAGATAGATGGACCAGCCGTGGAGTTGGTTGAGGTACCATTACCGTGGGATTCTTTATTGGAAGCACGGTTTGGTCCTGTGACGATCAGATCCATTAGACCCGCACAGAAATGGAACGTTTTTGTTGACGAGATTTACGGGACGGCGGAAAACCCGAACGGCGATGGCAATGGGAACGGCTGGAACGGAAATGGGTGGAACGGGTGGAACGGGTGGAATGGTAACGGTTGGAATGGTTGGGACGGGTGGGAAGAGGATGAGTGGGACATACCTATTGAGCCTGAACCTAGAGAGATCCACAAGAGGTACGAAGGCGCTGTAACAGCAAAAGTCAGGATCGCGTGGCCGGAGGCGACCGCGAGCGCTGGGGTAGACACGAAGCCACCAGAATCCCTATTAGATCCGATAACCCCCTACTGGAGGAATGCGGGCACGGTTCCGTTTGAGATAACAGCGGTGGCATCCGATGCCTTCACCGGAGTCGAGAACGTTGAGTTGCTCTACCGCTACTCTCTTGACAACCTGAACTGGTCCGAGTGGAGGGCTTACAGAGTTGACGATGAGGCACCTTGGTCATGGGAATTTAACGCACCCGAGGGAGACGGCTTTTATGAGTTCGTGAGCATCGCAAGGGATCGCGTGGGCAATGCGGAAAGGATGAAAGGGGTTGTTTCGTTCATTCATGTGGATGGAACGATCTCCACCATTTCATCCCCGCCAACCACCGAGGGCTGGAGGGGGCTCGCTTGGGATGGAGGTGACAAGATATACATGCGCACCCAGGGTGAACTCTGGAGTTACTCCATTTCCCGAAACACATGGACGCGCCTGACTGCCATGCCAGCGAGCGGGGCGAGCTTCAACAGCCTCGTTTGGGCGGACGGATATCTCTTTGCGCTTAGAGGGTATTGGGCCGATCCAAAGCACGAATTCTGGCGCTATTCCATCTCCGCAAACCGCTGGGAGAGCATGGCGTCAACTCCCATCGGGATTCATCGGGGGGCACTGGTGTGGACTGGCGGCGATCACATCTACACTTTGGACAATGGCGGGATCTTCCTGCGGTACTCCATCTCAAGCAACAGGTGGGATACTCTATCGTTCCCGTCCAGCATGCAGGCAGCAGATTTGGCATGGGACGGGCGGGATCACATCTACGCGATCTTGGAGAGGACCTACTACTCATTGGAACTCTGGAGGTACACGATTTCATCCGATAGCTGGGTTAAATTGGAGACGATCTCAGGTGTTACACCCGTGCAAGCACCCCACTACCCATACCCCATAACCATGGTTTCGATAATGGTGCCCGGCGACGGATATCTGTACCTCGCGTGGCAAGATGGCAGGATTTGGAGGTACGAGTTACTCTCAAGAGAACTGATGTCCGTTGCCTCCGGGATTGGGACCACCTGGGACGCGGTATGGAACGGCGAGAGCATCTACACCGATGGGGGTTGGAAGTACACGCCGTCTGTGGTGACGGTTGTAACTGGGGCGATGTGTGGCGTTGATACAATACCACCGACCTCAAGTGTCGACCCGATTTCCCCATATTGGAAGAACTCTGGGATGCTTCCATTTGAGGTGAGCGCAACCGCTTCTGACCACCTCAGTGGAGTTGGAGGTGTTGAGCTCTGGTATAGGTACTCGGTCGATAACTTAGTATGGGAAGACTGGGTGCTTTACGACGTTGATAATTCCGAGCCTTACTCTTGGACATTTGACACTTCCAATGGTGATGGGTACTATGAATTTTACAGCGTGGCAACCGATAGAGCTGGCAATAGAGAGATATCTCCGGGGATAATCCTCCATCCCAGCGACGACACGTACATCAACTTCTCATCCCCAGCCATCAATTTCGGCTCTAGCCCCTATCTGCTCTTCAACGTGGAGGACGGAGAAGATGACATCAACCGCGCCTTCTTCAAATTCAATCTCAATTTGCCGGCAGAAACGACGATAGTCGCGGCAACATTGAACATATATCAACTCGATGAAGACGGGGACCCCCAGCCGATCGAGGTGAGGGCGGTCGAGAACGATGAGTGGACCGAGAGTACCCTAACATGGAAGAATCAGCCGAGTTATGGGGATGCTTTGGATGCGAAGTACACCTCCGTCCAAGGCTACCGCTGGCTCAGCTGGGATGTCACGAGTTTCGTGAAAATGGAAATCGAGGGCGATAAGCAGGTAAGTTTTTGCTTAAAAGTGATGGAAGAGAGGGCGCCCTCAGGGGATATGAGCAAACAGGCGTCGAAGGAATACTCAGACATCACATACCACCCGTACCTTTTGATCATCACGCCCTCCGACCTCCAAGCCGATGCTCTGGCGGGTGTGGATACGACGTCACCGACCTCGAGCATTAACCCAATCGAGCCTTATTGGCAGAATGCATTTATGATTCCATTCGAGGTGACCGCTGCGGCGCTTGATGAGCTCAGCGGCGTGGCGCGCGTCGAGTTCTGGTACCGATATTCCTCAGATAACCTAACGTGGGGACAATGGGATCCACTTGGCGTCGATGAGGTTAAGCCTTGGGAGTTGACGTTCAGCGTTCCCAGAGGGGATGGTTTCTATGAGTTCAGCAGCATGGCGATCGATGCAGCTGGCAACGCTGAGCTTCTCGAGCAGGTGTTGGTAGATGATTTCACCGCTCCCCTCGATACAGGGCTTTGGTCAGTCGGAAAGGTCGTGGTCAAATACGACGACGTTCAGGTCTCAGACGGCTCACTAAGGTTGAGCGCAAGGGCGGCAAAGGCCGGAAAGTACGGCGCAATTTATGCTGTTTCGAACGAGCTTCTGGATCTAACTCAAGGCTGGGTCATAGATGTCCAAATGGCGGTTCCGACGGACAACGCGCCCGAGGACTTCAGGAGCGAGTTCTACCTCGCGTCCACGTTTACCACAATTGCGAACCCCCATGAGCTGCCTGACTGGCTGAGGGTTTCCGCTAGCGTTAATCGTGAGGGGGTTCGATGGATGCTCCAGCGCAAGCGATTGAGCGCCGGGGTGGGGTTGGGCACCCTCTACACGAGCGGCCCGACTAACAAGCTAGGTGGAACTTGGCGGATAGCCATCAACGGCGAAAACTTTGCAGTCTGGCTGGACGGCCAACGTGTTGAAAACTGGAGAGCGCACGAACTCCCATTCACGAGCGCCCACATGTACCTAGTCGAGCGCACGAAGGTCGCCCCCGTTTATACAGTGAGCTTCGATCATGTTAGGGTACAGGAGTTTTTGGCAGATGTACGCATTGGTGTCGACACGTCTCCCCCTGAGTCGTCCGTGAACCCGATCGAGCCCTACTGGCAAGAAACGTTGCCGTTCGGGATTTCTGCCACAGCGTCTGATGCGCTCAGCGGAGTCGCATCGGTAGAACTCTACTATAGGAGTTCGATCAACAGCATCAACTGGACATGGTGGAAGCTCTTCGGCACAGACGATACAGCTCCGTACGAGTGGTCTTTCACGGCTCCCGATGGCTACGCCCTCTATGAGTTCTATTCTGTCGCGACCGATGTGGCAGGGAATGTTGAGGGGGCACCCGAGGTTGCAGATGCATCGTGTGGAGTTGTAATCCCCGCGACGATCGACATCGATCCTGACACCCTCAACCTCCGAAGTCAAGGCCGATGGATAACCGCGTACATCGAGCTGCCGGGCGGCTTTGATGTGGCAAACATCGATGTGAGCACCGTGGCTCTCGAGGGTGACATCTTCCTCGAGGGGATTCTATCTTCCGAGCTTCATCCGGCTGAGACAGGTGACTATGACAGCGATGGCGTGCCCGACATGATGGTGAAGTTCGATCGCTCGGCCGTACAAGAACTGGTAAGTGTTGGCGACAACGTTAAGCTGATGGTGGTCGGCAAGTGGGGCCTAGCGCCATTTAGGGGCAGCGACAACATCCGGGTAATCGAGCCCGGCGAAGGGCAGCAAGACAATGGAAATAAACCCGAGGTTCCGCCCGGCCAGTCCGGCGGGCATCCCGGTCAGGGGCAGGGGCCGCCAGTAACGCCCCCGGGACAGGGGGGTCAATCCCCAAGCCAAGGTAACCAAGGGGTTCAAGGCAACGAAGGAGGGCAACAAAACCAAGGTCAGGGGCCACCTCAAACGCCACTAGGGCAAGGGAACGATCAGAGCCAAAGCAATCAAAATAAACAGCAAGGAAACCAGGGTCAGGGGCAAGGGAACAGCCAAAGCCAAGATAATCAAAGCAGTGATCAAGGAAATGGGCGAGGTCAGGGCAACTCGAACGGTCAAAACAATGGTGATCAAGGCCAAGGAAACGGGCAAAATCAGGGCCGAGGGAAAACCAAGGAGAAGTAGTTGCACTTTTTATAATTGGCTGGCTAGATGTAAGTCGGCGATTTCGTGGTGAACTTTCAGGAGCTAGACGCCAAGTGGCAGCAGGCTTGGCGCGAGGCAAAGCTCTTCGAGGCCGAACCCGATGGGAGGCAGAAGTTCTACCTCACGGTCGCCTACCCTTACGTTTCGGGCCCCATGCATGTTGGCCACGGGCGCACCTACACGGTGCCCGACGTCATTTCACGCTACAAGCGGATGCGGGGTTACAACGTGCTGTTTCCCATGGCATACCACTTCACGGGCACCCCGATTGTCGGGGCGGCGAAGCGCGTGGCGCGCAGGGAGCCGCAGTTCATCAAGGTCCTCACCGAGCGCTACGGGGTGAGTGGGGACGAGTTCAAGAAATTTGAGGATCCCCACTACTTCGCGAACCACTGGGCAAAGGTCAGCGATCTCAGCTACCGCAAGGGGATGGAATGGCTCGGCTACTCCATCGACTGGCGCCGCGAGTTCACCACCGTCGACCCGCACTACAGCCGCTTCATCACCTGGCAGTACCACAAGCTGATGGAGGCCGGGCTAATCGTCAAGGGCGAGCACCCGGTGAAGTGGTGCCCACGCTGCCAGAACCCCGTGACAGACCACGACCTGCTGGATGGGGAGGGCGTGGGCATCGTCGAGTTCACCCTGCTGAAGTACCGCCTCGGAGACTACGTGCTGCCCGCCGCGACGCTCAGGCCGGAGACCGTCTTCGGCGTCACCAACCTGTGGCTGAACCCGAACGTTGAGTACGTGCTCGCGGAGGTCGACGGTGAGCGGTGGGTGGTGAGCAGGGAGGCAGTCGAAAAGCTGCGCGAGCAGGGGCGCGAGGTCGGCGAGGTCCAGAAGTTCTCAACCCGTGAGCTGATGGGGAAAGAAATCGAGGTGCCGCTTACCCACAAGCGGGTCCTAATCCTGCCCGCACCGTTTGTCGACCCGGATAACGCAACTGGTGTCGTCGGCTCGGTCCCGGCGCACGCCCCCTACGACTACGTGGCGCTACTCGAGCTCCAGAAGAAGCCAGAACCGCTGAAGCAGTGGGGCACCGACCCGGCGGCGGTGCAGAAGCTCGGTGCAATCTCTCTCATCGAGGTCAGGGGCTTCGGCGAGTCCCCGGCGGTCGACGTGGTCAAGCGGATGAAGATTAAGAGTCAAACCGACCCGAAGCTCGAGGAGGCGACGGCGGAGGTGTACCGCAACGAGTTCGCGAAGGGCGTTATGCGCGACTGGGTGCCCAAGTACGGGGGGATGCAGGTCTCGGAGGCCAAGGCGCAGGTTAGGGATGATCTCGTGTTTAGCGGGGAAGCGGCGGCGATGTACGAGTTCTCGGCGAAACCCGTCACGTGCAGGTGCGGGGCAAAGTGCTGCGTGAGGCTAGTCAAGGACCAGTGGTTTTTGAACTATGCCGATGAGGCTTGGAAAGAAAAGGCGCGCGCGTGCCTGGCGCAGATGCACCTCGTTCCCCCCGAGACGCGCGCGCAGTTCGAGCATGTCGTCGGGTGGCTCCACGAGTGGCCATGCACGCGGCACATCGGGATGGGCACAGTGGCCCCCTGGGACTCGAACTGGATGATTGAATCGCTTAGCGACTCGACAATCTACATGGCGTACTACACGGTCTCGCACATCCTAAAAACGGTTGAGCCTGACAAGCTCACAGACGAGGTCTTCGACCACATCTTCTTGGGTAAGGGCGATGCTGCCGCGATCGCTAGGGTGACGGGCATCGAGGAGCAAAAGCTTCGGGCGATGCGCGGGGAGTTCGAGTACTGGTACCCGCTCGACTACCGGATGTCCGCGAACGAGCTCATCCCAAACCACCTCACTTTCTTCACGTTCCACCACGCGCTACTCTTCCCGCAAAAACACTGGCCGCGAGGCATCGCGTCGTTCGGTATCGCGGTGCTCGAGGGGCAAAAGATGTCGTCCTCGAGGGGCAACATCGTGGCAATCAACGAGGCAGTTCGGAAGTACGGGGCGGACGCGGTGAGGCTTTACCTGATGTCAACGGTCGAACCGTGGCAGGACTTCGACTGGCGCGCCCACGAGGCGGACGCGATGCTCCGCCACCTCGAGCGGTTCTACGCGCAGGCGCAGGAGATCGTGGCTCTCCCCGCCCCCGGGCGCCCGAGCTTGGGGCTGCCGGAGCGATGGATGCTCAGCAAGCTGCAGAGGCACGTCCGGGAGGCGACGGAGGCGCTCGAAGGCTTCGAGGTGCGGAAGGCGCTGCAACACGCGCTCTTCTCGCTCATGCAAGATTTGAGGTGGTACCTAAAACGCGCCAGGGGGGACGAGGCGTGCGCGTACGTGCTCAAGCGGGTGCTCGATACTTGGGTGCGGTTGCTCGCCCCATTCGCGCCGCACACCTGTGAGGAACTCTGGCACCAGATGGGCAAGGAGGGGTTTGTCTCGCTCACGCCTTGGCCTAAGGTCGAGGAGGGCATCATCGACCGCGCCGCTGAGTTCGCGGAGGACTACCTTGCGGGCATCTCCGATGACATAAGCAACATCCTGCGCGCGGTAAAAATCGAGAGGCCTACGAGGATATGCCTGTACGTGGCGCAAGACTGGAAGTGGCGGGCCTACCGCATGGCGCTCGAGCGTGTGCGCGCCGGCAGGGTTGAGGTAAAAGAGCTCCTGCGCGAGGTCGAGCGCGGGCTGGGTTTGAGGCTGTACACGGCGGATCTGGCGAAATTCCTGCATCGCGTCGTCCAGGAGTTCAGGGCAATGCATGAGGAGCGGTTGGCTGAGCTCGCGGGGGTGGAGCTAGATGAGTTCCAGGTGCTTTTTGATGCCACCGGTTTCCTCAGCAAACAGTTCGGTGCGGGGGTCAAGATATTCATGGCGGATGACGCGACTCGGTACGACCCACAGGACAGAGCGCAGCTCTCCAAGCCCATGAGGCCAGCTATCCATGTGGAATGACTAGGGTGTATTTTTTGACAGTGAGTAACGAGCTTCGAAATGCGGTGCACGATTTACGATATCTGCTGGATCGAGGCTACCCACGTGATTCTGCGGTCACTTTCGTAGCGAATCACTATCGCTTGGCTCTCGGGCAGCGGCACATGCTTGCGCGCTGTACTTTCTCGAGGCGGGAGGCGGCCGAGCACTGCCGGAAAGCCGTGAGAGCAAGTGCGGTGCGAGGGAAACATTTGGGAGTCGATGGCTACAACGTGCTCATAACTGTGGAGAGCATCCTTACCCATAAGCAAGTCGTGAGGTGCGACGATGGTTACATCCGCGATTTGCGAGCTATATTCGGCAAGTACAAGCCTTCGAAAGCCACCGATCGTGCGCTGGCGGAGTTTTTGGGGGTGCTTAAGAGGGCTAGGCCAAGGGAGGTCGCCGTGCTCTTCGACAAGCAGGTGAGTCGGAGCGGTGAGCTTGCAGGGGTTGTGAGGCGCGGACTCAAAAAATTCAGTTTACAAGGTGACTCGCGGGCGGTTGGTGGCGTGGATTTCAAACTTCGCGCCTTCGATGTCGTGGCCAGCAGCGATCGCGCTGTCATCGAGCGGGCCAATGCAGTCTGGGATATCCCGGCCGAACTCGTGAAGCGAAAAAAGACGAACGTTCTGGATTTGAAAAACTTTAGATGACACGTTCCGTTTTGACTGCACATGTCTGCCTATTTTGGGGCATCTAGAGCAGCTTTCAAACTAGCCGACATAGGTTGAAACCCAAGCGACACTATTCCCTACCATCTAAATACTTTCCGTTGCTTTTGCGTAGAGTTCTGTAATTCGCCGTCCGGGACTTGTTTCCTCGTGGAAGATCCCGCGCGGCTCAACCTCGCACGGTTTTGACAGCCACGCTTCTTCCGACTTCTCCCAAGAACGGTAAAAATTGCGTCAAGAACTCATCGAAATCTTCCCTACCAACATCGGCGAGTACCAGATGCGCTATTTCTCTCGCTGGGAAATCTCGCTCACTCAGCCCCGTCCTTGACCACCTTTCAAAGTTTTCCCTGTATTTCCTGTAGTTATCGATCGCGAAAACCACCTTTCCCACGCAGACATCTTTCAGGCCGTCGATTTTTACCCCGCGCCTTTTTTCAATAAAATAAAGATCGGCGATGTCTCTCGTTTTTGCACCCATTCTCGTCAACAGGGCTCGCACTTTTTCGCACGCGATTTCCCTCACGTCGTATGTAAGGCACTTTACTGGTTTGTAAAAGGTGGCAAATTCTTCAAAATACTTTTTATCCGTTTCTGCGAATGAAGTGGAGTCCACCAAGGGAGCCATGGTTCTCTCGGTTATCGGGAAGTTCAAACTTTCTACAAAAGTTACCTGCACTTTTACGAAGGAATCCATCCCCGTGAATGCTGAGCGGTACCATACCTTGAAAGTAGCGAGTTTGTTATTGCTCCCGATTTCGATGTATTTTTTATCACTTTTTATCGGTTTGAAATCAAAATCGTACTTCTTCGAAATTTCGTCCAACTTCTTCCCCAAGGCAGTAATTTTCTCTGAACAAATCCGCTTCACCAGTTTTGTTGTTTTACCGATGAAGAGATCCTGATCGATGAAAGTGAAGTCTAAATCCTCTGAAATTCTGTGATAATCCAAGTATGCTTTTGACAAACAGGTGCCACCTTTGAGGGAATATCCCCCGTTTTTCAGCCCGCTGAGGATGACGTTCACGACGAAATCCTTTTCCAATAGCTCTTCGGATTTCACCTCCGTCTTGGGTTTCAAAAATGCGATAAATTCTTTCAGCTTTTCCCTGTCCATCGCAATGCCTCAGAGACAATTTTTTTGACGGTTTTTGGGTAGTTTTTCGCGTAATCAATCATTTTCTTTTTGCTGATATTGCCGGCGTATTCTTCGATGATGGAGACCGCCGTTTCCCTCGATTTCCCCGACAGCCGGTAAAGATAGACCATGTCCAACAAAGTCTTTTCAGCGTTGCTGTAATTGATCGGGATATCGTTAGGGGTCATGGTTTTTTTCACCCCGAATGAAAATAGTGGGGTCTTTATCTTCGTGAACAAGAAGTCTGAACCGAGAATTTTCATCGGCTTCGTTCGGTTGAAGCGATCGTTTATCACGTAATTCACCGTGAAAGTCTCGTGCGTCAAGTTCATCATCTTAAGGGCAGTGTTCAGGCCAAAATACCAGTTCTTCACCCCTTTCAATCTCAGCCCCTCTGAGAGGAGCTCATCGGCCGAATATTTTGTGATACCAGTTTTTTTCTCGTTGAAATCCCTCAGGTAGTATATGCCTCTGAAAATGGTCAGAAGATCCCTCTTGTTTATAAGACTAACCTTTGTGCGTTTGAAATCGAAGTTGTACTTGGTGCAGACCGCTTCTAGGTCGTCTGAGGTCAGTATCTTTTTCTTTTTCAAAGAAAATTCTCTTATCAAAGCGTCCTTTCGTTTCATATTACATTTCACCTATTTGGTTGATTTATAATTTATGATAAAATCTCGGAATTTATAAAGATTATGTAGGGCGGGTGCGAAACTTGTTAATCAATAAAGGGGGAGGAGTATGGCTCTTTTTCCCAATCTAGCCGACATAGGTTGACCCTAATGGCAACACTACTCCCCTCATTCAAATACCTTCCGTTGCCGCTGTTTGTTCTGTAATCTGTTGACCGAGTGCTGTAATTTGCTGACCAAGCCCAGTTTCGTCAAGAATTCGCCCGCAATTCCAGCCCACGCGCGTTTTTGGGTTGATTTTCTCCATTTTCTAAAACTCCACAAGGAATGGGAGGAGGCGCGGGAAAAGGAGGCGAGGCAATGATGGAGTGGTTCATTGTTTTCCTGTTGTGTGTCGCTCTCGCGGTTTCGCTCTCTGGGTGGGGCTATGCCTACAAGTCCGCAAAGTTCAACAAGGAGCTTCTCGGCCTCCTCATCAAACGCCTTGCCGAGTTGGAGCGGGAAGTGGAGGTCAACCGCGCGCTTTACCGCGTAATGGGGCTTAAAGAGCTCCCCACTGCCAAACTTTGTCCCCATTTGAAGTTGGTGGGTTTTCAGCAATTTGTGAATGATTTTATCTTTCGATTGAGGCAGACCCGAAAGCATTACGAGGAGAAGTTCGGTGAGCACAGCCCGCTCGTGAATGACGCCGTAAAACAATATATGAAGCAGGTTGTCGAGCAGATGCGCGAGGAGTACAAAATCGAGGTACAGCCGTTCATAGATGAGGTCAAATACCCCCGAATGGGCCTGTTCATCGCAATCGCTGGCGGCCGATGCCCTCATTGTACGACCGACGCTGATGTCATCGCGGCCCTCGAGGGCCTCTCCGAACTCGTGGAACGAACAAAGCGCCGCTATGGATAGACTCCGAATATCAGAAGCATAGGGCAGTGCGGCCCTGCCCACCGAGTAGACTCATCTTCAGCTGGGTTGGAATAGCGAGTCCGGAAGGTCTGGGTTTATCACTACATCGTGGAACCTAATCGTTCCCGTTGTTGTGCCGACGGTCAAAGTAAAAGTGTGCTCTCCGCCGGTCCATCCCGCGAATGCTTTTCTGCATATTTCAAATTTTTCCCAAACATCATTATCTATAAAATAAGGACCCACGCCACTAGGCTCGACGCCGATGGGCACGGCGTAAACCGGAGTAGCCCGAGCAAGCGCAAATGCTAAAGCTACCGCATCCCCAGCTTTAAAATCACCTATAGATATGTTTGGTGGGGGGGAGGGGATGGAGGCTTCATACCACCGCCCGTTATAGTATAAAAATGCTTTCATTAAGCCAAAATCGGATATATAATAACTACTACCACCAAGCTCACCAAGTCGTATTTTCAGGTTGGAGGAGCCTATATTCTTCACTTGAAATATGGCCGTCGCTGTACGTACCTCGGGTGCGGTGATGTCCATTTTCATCTCCAAACTGCTTATCGTAGTTACACGGCCAGTCAGGAGAACGGCGGCCACGACACCGACGACCACAAGCACGACTACAACTACACCAGCGATTAACTTGCCCCTGCCCCTGGGCTCTGGCGGGGGCGCGGGGGCCGGTTTTTCCTCCGGCGGGGCTGGCTTGGCCGGGGGAGCTGCTGGTACTATGCCTGCGCCGCACTCTGGGCAGAACTTGACTCCGCCCTCGATTTCCTTGCCGCATCCCGGGCAGTAGGGCACGGTCCAACCTCCGCCTGAATATATCGGGCCTTATGTTATAAACCATTTGTGCGACGTATGCCGGCGCTGTCGGGGTCGTCGACAAACAGCCTCCTCTCTCCCCGCCGCATTCAAAATCGTTGGTGGCCGTTAAAACCGGAATTTTACCCGTTCAAAAAGAAAAAAGCGGGGTAGCGTCGCCAAGGAGTTCAACTTAGCCGACATAGCTATGTCATCCTGTTGATGAGTTCCCCGAGCTTTAAGTCCGCCTGTGGCCTTTCCTCGCTTATGTTAACTAATAACCTCCACCCAAAGCCTCAGCGAGACCATCGACAGCAAAATTTATATCTGGGCAAAATAAATGGGTAAATTGGGTAATAAAAATGGCCACTAAGGGGAAATACCATTCTGCAAAGATATATGTCCCAAGGGATGTACGCAAGACGCTCGGCCTAGAGGAGGGGGACGAGATCGAGTTCTCAATTGTCGATGAACACGAAGCCAGAATATTGGTAAAAAAAGTGGACGCCGATCAAAAACTTCTGGAACTCCTGCACCGACCTAGAAGGCTTGGTATCAAAGGGAAGCTGACTAGAGAGGAGATCTATGATTTTGTTTGACACAAACGTGCTCGCCTATGCACACGATTCTGCTTCCAAAAACCATGAAAAGGCAGTGAAGTTGATAGAATCCGCATTGGGGGGTGAACTTGACGCGTGCATTTCGTATCAAAACATAATTGAACTCTACTCGGTGTTTACGCACCCGCTAAAATTGTCTACACCATATGAGTCGAGTGGGGCCGTTGAATTATGCTATCTTTACATCGAGTCAAAAAATCTCAAAAAAATTGTGCCCACCGAGAAAACATATTCTGAAGCGCTGAGGCTGGCGAGTAGGATAGGAGTGGTCGCTAGAAAAATTTTCGATAGCGTGCTAGTCGCAACCGCCCTAGAGAACGGCGTCAAAACCATCTATACCGAGAACACCAAAGATTTCGAACCGTTCAAATCCATACGCGCGATTAATCCATTTATTAAAAAATGAAGGATTAGTGATTACTCCATCGATTTCAGGAGCTGCCCGAGTTTCTTGAAATCCGCCTGTAGCCTCCGCTTGGCCTCGGCCCCATAGAGCGCCGCGGCGGGGTGGTAGGTCATGAAGAGTTTGAAGTCGGTGCCGGCATAGGTGCAGTCGAGCAGTTTGCCGTGCTCCCTACCCATAGTTACATACCTGCCTAGCAACTCTTTAGCAGATATCCGACCAAGGGCGATAACGAGTTTAGGCCCCACTGCAGAAATCTGACCCACAAGAAAGCGTCGACAAGCTTCAATCTCATCAGGTAAGGGATCCCTGTTTCCTGGTGGACGACATTTGAGGAGATTGCAAACGTATACGTTTTTTCTGTCTAATCCAGCCTCCTGCAATAATCCGTCGAGGTTTTTTCCAGCCGCTCCGACGAAAGGAGTCCCCATTTGGTCTTCCATGGCTCCAGGTGCCTCAGAAACTATCATCACCTTTGCGGTTGCTGGCCCGGAACTGAATACCATGTTTTTCCGTGTTTTATATAGCTGGCAACGCTTGCACCTCTGTGCCTCGACCTTGAGTTTTTGTAGGATTTCTTCAGGGCCGTGGGGCTTTATTCTTCTCTCGAGATCTTCCGTGCCGATCCCCACCGTGAGCGCTCGACCAGCGGCTTCAGCCTCTCATGGACTAGCTTGAGCACAGAGATGTCCTCCTTGCAGTGCTCGACGATTAGCTTCCGCGCCTCGAGGTTGCCGCGCCCGACCAGCTTGAACAAAGCCAGGATATCGGCCCCGTGGAACTCCCTGGACATGCTAGTCCCCAAGAACCGCGCGACCGACTCGAGACTGTAGCTGGAGAGCAGCAGGTGGGCCCGGGACCACTCGCAGAGATCCAGCATCAGGATTTCAGCGAGCTTTGTGAGATCTATGTTGTGGATAATCGCTCGGCTGGAGAGGAACGGGATGTCGAATTTGGACCCGTACCATGTCACCAGCACATCGCAGCCCTCCAGTTTTTCTCCGAGCCACTCCAAGGCCCTTCGCTCCTCTTCAAAAGACTCTGCAAAACGAACCTCGAGCTCATCGCCTTTCAGCAGTCCGATCGCTATGATCTTGCCATCGCTGGCAGTTTTAGAGCTAGTTTCGATATCTAAGTAAGCCACGACCATTTCACTCACCCATCACGAAAACCGCCAGCCTCCGCCTCCGAGGCCCATCTTGCTCGACGGCTAAAAAACTTTGCCAGGTGCCCCTAACCACCTTGCCATCGACTATCGGCAGCACCACCGAGGAGCCGACGAGCGCGGATTTCAGGTGGGCGTGGGCGTTGTCATCTATGCGATCATGTTGATATCCGCCTCGCGCCGGGACAAGATCGTCGAGCTTGTTTAGTATGTCTTGTTTCAGCCCTTCCTCATTCTCGTTGAGCATAAGCGCAGCCGTGGCGTGGGGCAGCTGAACCACAAGCAAGCCATTTTTTATACCAGATTGCCCCGCCGCCTCCAGCACTTGGCCGGTGAGGTCTACGATCTCGCGTCTCTCGCGGCTAGAGAAGCTGAACTCCCTGAACCATGTTTTCATGTCATCACAATTTATAGCCGATTTTTCGCAGGAACTCTTTCCGCTCAGCCACATCTTTTGCGCCCTCTATACCCTTGCTTTTCAGCCCGTCGACCACGCCCAAGATGCCGCGCCCTTGCTCGGTCTCGGCGATTACCACCTCGACCGGGTTTGCAGTTGCCGCAAAAATCGAGCAGACCTCAGGCACATGCTTGATCGCGTTGAGAACGTTGATCGGATAAGCGCCACGCATGAGTATGATGAAACAGTGCCCGCAACCGAGTTCAAGCGCTTTCTCTGCGGCAAGCTTTTCAAGCTCCAAATCATTCCCGCTGTGTCGAACCAAACACGGCCCTGAAGATTCGCAGAAGGCCAAGCCGAATTTTATCCCAGGCACCGAGTTCATCAACGCCTCGTGCAGATCCTCTACCGATTTTATGAAATGCGTCTGGCCGAGCACGAGCTGGCAGCCTTCGGGAACAGTGATTTTCACTATTTCCGTTTCCACTTAACCCCTACCTAAATTAGCTACCCGCGCATAAAAATAGAAAGGGAAAACTTGGGTTGGGAACATGAAAGTCTGGATAGTGATGCCCGCGCGCAACGAGGAGCGCACGATAGGCAGCGTGCTGGACTCACTCGATCGCGAGGGTTGGCGCCAAATCATAGTTGTCGATGACGGCTCTACGGATAGGACAGCGAGCATAGCCCGCGCGAAGGGGGCAGTAGTGATCGCCCACCCCCGCAACATGGGGCTAGGGGCGGCGCTCCGAACCGGCTTGGCGAAAGCCCGGGAGCTGGGAGCTGACTGCGCGGTCACCTTCGACGCGGATGGGCAGCACGATTCCAAGGCGGTCCAGAGGCTGGTCGAGGCCCTTGATGGCGCGGATCTCGTCATAGGCCGCAGGGAGCACGTCGGCATCCCGCTGCACAAGCGCTTTGGCAATTTCGTTCTCGATTGGATAACCTTCCTGTTCAGCGGGGTGCTCACGGACTCGCAGTCTGGCTCGAGGGCTTTTGGCAAGCGGGCGCTCGAGGCGATCCGCATCCGGAGCAACCGCTATGAGGTTTCTTCCGAGATAGTCATCCAGGCGAAAAAGCGGGAGTTGAGGCTTCAGGTAGCGCCAGTCAAGTGCTTTTATACGAAGTACGCGAGGGCAAGGGGCACGACGATTGTGAGCGGGGCCACGATTTTTTTGGGGTTGCTCAAGCAGAGGGTCACGGGCAGGTAAGGATAAAATCCCAAGGCAGCACCATATCTGTGGGGAAAAGCAATGGACTTGAACGAGCTTGTCGAAAAGATCGAGGGACAGAAGGTCTTGGTGCTAGGGGACGTGATTTTCGACAAGCGTATCGTGGGGCGGGTGACTAGGATTTCTCCGGAGGCCCCGGTACCCATGGTCGAGGTGGAGTCCGAATCCTACTTCCTGGGTGGCGCGGCAAACGTTATCAACAACCTGCGGGCACTTGGGGCAGGGGTAGCGATAGCGACCGTCATAGGTGATGACCCGGAGGGCAGCTATCTGACCAAGGAGATAGAAAAAGTAGGCGTGGACGCGCTTGGCGTTTTCAGGGACGGGGGGAGGATCACGACGATGGTGAGTAGAATTTTGACTCCCGATGGTCACCAGCTCCTCCGGCTGGATCGGGCAGAAAACAAGGAGATCGGTCACGAAGTGGCGATGAAAATGGCCAGCTACGTAAAGGGCACGATAAACTCGTTCGACGTGCTTCTCATCACGGACTACGGGAGGGGGGCGGTAACGCAGGAGCTCGTTGGCAGTGTGGTAAAAATCGCGAAGGAACACGGCAAAAAAGTGGTTGTGAACCCGAAGAAGGAGAACTTTTCGTATTATGAAGGTGTGGATGTCATCCGGGCGAACCGGAGGGAGGCGAGCTACGCAACCGGCGTTTCGGCCATCAATGAAACCAGCATACGCATAATGGGGCAAAAAATCCTGACCTCGCTGCGCTGCGGGGCCGTTTTAATAACGTGGATAGAGGAGGGCTTCCACCTCTTCGAGCGGGACGGGAAGGTTACTTTCATCCCACCACTCGTGAGGCGCCCGGTTGATGTCACGGGTGTCGGGGATACTATCACGTGTGCTTTGGCGCTGGGTCTGGCTGCGGGGGCAACGCTGGAGGACTCCGCGAGGCTGGCGAACTACGCCGGCGCCATCGTTGCTGACAAAATGGGCTTGGCTACGGCGACGAGAGAGGAGCTAAAGGAAACGCTGTCTAAAGGCATATCCTAGGTGTGTTAAGCGATGGTTTCAGGCGAGCGTTTGAAGGAACTCGCGGAGAAGGCGTACAGGATTCGCAGGCACGTTTTAGAGATGACCACCGCGGCGGGGTCTGGACACCCCGGCGGCTCACTGTCGTGCGTTGATGTGATTACAGCGCTCTACTTCCACGTGATGCACCATGACCCAAAAAATCCGAGTTTGCCTGATAGGGATAGATTCGTGCTCAGCAAAGGGCACGCCGCACCGACCCTCTACGCTGCGCTGGCGGAGTGCGGTTACTTCCCGGTCGAAGAGCTGAAAAATCTGCGGAAATTCGGCAGCATCCTCCAAGGACACCCGGACAAAAATCGTGTGCCCGGGGTTGAGAACTCCTCGGGCTCGCTTGGTAATGGGTTGGCGATAGCGAACGGCATGGCGCTGGCGGCAAAAATCGACGGGAGACCATACAGGGTTTACGCTTTGCTTGGGGATGGCGAGTGCCAGGAGGGGCTAATCTGGGAAGCGGCGATGTTTGCGGCGCACTACAAAATAGACAACCTAACAGCGATTGTCGATAGAAACGGTTTGCAGATAGATGGCCCGACCGAGAGGGTCATGAGCGTGGAGCCGTTCGCCGACAAGTGGAGGTCGTTTGGGTGGCACGTGATCGAGGTCGACGGGCACGACATACCCGCGATCATCGGTGCGTGTGAAGAGGCCAAAAGGGTGAGGGGGAGGCCAACCGTGATAATTGCCCACCTGATAAAAGGGCGGGGGGTCTCCTTCATGGAGTGGGTGGCAGGCTTCCACGGCAAAACCCTATCGCCGAAGGATCTGGAAAAGGCCCTAGCGGAGCTGGATGCCTGGTACGAGGGGCTGGCTGCATGAGCACGGCTATGAAATCCACACGCGACGCGTACGGCGAGTGCTTGGTCGAGCTGAGCGCTGACCCACGGATAGTGGTGCTGGACGCGGACACCTCAGTCTCAACCCGGACGAACAAATTCGCCGCGAAGTGCCCAGATAGGTTCTTCAACGTTGGGTGCGCCGAGCAGAATTTGGTAGCCACCGCAGCGGGTTTCGCGTACGCGGGCAAAACCGCGATTGCGACGGCGTATGCAATTTTTGCAACGGGCAGGCCCTGGGAGCAGATAAGGAATTTTGTAGCCCACGACAAGCTAAACGTGAAAATAATCGTGACCCACGCCGGGCTGACGAACGGTCCAGATGGGGCTTCTCACCACTCACTCGAGGACATCGCGGCGCTAAGGGTTATCCCGAACATGACCATCATCGTGCCGGCCGATGCGGAGGAGGCGAAGCAGGCGATACGCGCGGCGGTCGAGCACCCGGGGCCGTGCTACATCCGGCTGAGCAGGGCGGAGAGCCCGGTGATCTTTGGCCCTAGCTACAAGTTCGAGCTGGGGAAAGGGGTAGTTTTGAGGGACGGGCGGGATTTGGCAATCATCGCCACTGGGAACATGGTCGCAAAAGCCCTCGAGGCCGCCGAGATTCTGGAGAAAAAGGGGATAAACGCGAGGGTTATCAACATCTCAACGATTAAACCCATCGACAGGGAAATCGTGCTGAACGCGGCTAGGGAGACTGGGGCAGTGGTTACAGCCGAGGAGCACAACGCGATCGGCGGTTTTGGGGGGGCCGTGGCAGAGGTTCTGGGTGCCGGACAGCCGGTACCGGTGGAGTTCGTAGGAGTGAGGGACAGATTCGGTCAGACGGGCGAGACAGAGGAGCTCTACGAGACATACGGCCTAACAGCTGAGAAAATCGTCGAGGCTTCCAAAAGGGTCCTTTCGAGGAAAAGGGGATGAAGGCCGTAATTTTGGCGGGTGGGCTTGGAACGAGGCTCAGGCCCATCATCAGCGGGGTACCAAAACCCATGGCAGAGGTGCTCGGAAAGCCATTTTTGAGGTGGCAGGTGGAACAGCTGAAAAAGTTCGGCTTGCGCGATGTGGTTATATCTACCGGTTACATGGGTCACAAAATCAAGGACTACTTTGGTGATGGAAGGAGGTTCGGCGTTAACATCGAGTACGCCGAGGAGCACGAGCCGCTGGGCACGGGCGGCGGGCTAAAAAATGCTTCACGCTACCTGATAGGCGAGCGTGATTTTCTTGTGGTAAGCGGCGACACATATCTCGACCTAGATTTTCCTGCTTTCCTGAGGTTCCACGGGGAGAAACGCGCCTTGATTACCATGGCGCTGGCGAGGAGGGAAAAGCCTTCCAAGTCCGGGTGCGCGATGGTCAACGAGGGCAGCAGGATCGTCGAATTCGTGGAGAGGAGGAGGGGCGCGGGGCTGATCAACGCGGGCTATCTCCTCTTCAGCTCCGAGGTGTTCGACCACCTGCCGAAGGGGGACAAATTTTCCTTGGAGTACGACTTGTATCCAAAGCTGATAAAGACAGGGCGCGTATTTGGGTACGTGGCGAGCGGCTATTTCAGGGACATGGGGAACCCGGAGGATTACGAGATGATGAAAAAGGAGCTGGTGGTGGTTATACGGAAATAAAGGCCAGGGCACCCTTCAGGATAAGCTTCGGAGGGGGCGGGACGGATGTGCCCCCCTACTGCCAGGAGTACGGTGGCGCGGTAGTAAGTACGACAATCGATAAGTACGCCTATGCCACATTGAAGCCCACTGGCGCGAAGCGGATCAATGTGCACTCGATCGACTTCAACATGAAGAAGAGCTTCGAGCTCGGGAGGCTCGCATACGACGGCCAGCTCGACTTGATAAAGGCCGTCATCAACGAGTTCAACGTCAAGGAAGGGTTCGGCCTAACGACAAGCGCCGACATGCCAGCCGGCTCTGGGATGGGGACTTCGTCGTCGATGGCGGTCGCGCTGATAAGTTGCCTCAAAGAGTTCACGGGCAAGCGCATGGACAGGCGAGAAATCGCCGAGCTCGCGTACCACGTTGAGCGGGAGGAGCTCAAGGAGAAGGGCGGCTACCAGGACCAGTACGCTGCGGCGTTCGGTGGGCTCAACTACATGGAGTTCAGCAAGAGCGGGGTTGTGGTCACGCCCATCCCCCTGCGACCCGAGGTTCTGAACGAGCTCCAGCTGGGCTTGCTCCTCTTCTTCACGGGTGAGACTAGGTTGTCGAGCGAAATCCACGAGGACATGGCGAGGCGCTGCAAGAAGGAGAAAAGCGACTATCTGACGGCCATGCGCAATCTGAAAAAAGTCGCGGACGAGATGAAGCTAGCCCTGCTCAAGGAAGACCTGCAAAGATTCGGGGAGCTCCTGCACGAGGGATGGGTAGAAAAAAGGCGACTTTCTGGAAAAATCACAACCCCCCAAATCGAGGCGCTTTATGAGGCCGCGAGGCAGAGGGGGGCGCTGGGCGGCAAGATCCTGGGTGCAGGGGGCGGTGGGCACCTTTTGGTGTTTTGCGAGCCAAGGCGAAGATCCGAGGTAGCAAGCGAATTGGTTAAGTACGGCGCCAGAGAAGTTCCTTTTAGATTTGAGCCTAAGGGGTTACAGACGTGGAGGGTTGAGAATGAAGATAGCTGAGCTGCTTGAAGAGAGCACTAGGGTGAAAAAGGAGCTCTGTGGGCAGACATCAGAGCTTGAGAAGATAGAGAGGGTTTCGAAGGCAGTCGTGAAGGCGCTTAAAAACGGGTGCAAGGTGGTCCTTTTTGGGAACGGCGGGAGCGCGGCCGACGCCCAGCATATCGCGTGTGAGCTCGCGGGCAGGTTCAAGAAGGAGCGACGGGGGCTACCCGCGATTTCCCTAACCACAAACACCTCGGCCCTGACGGCGATCGCGAACGACTACAGCTACGACGAGGTCTTTTCAAGGCAGGTAGAAGGGATAGTGGGCAAGGGCGACATTGTCGTGGGCATAAGCACAAGTGGGAACTCTATCAACGTAATCAAGGGCATGGAGGCTGCGAAGCGACGTGGGGCGCTCACGGTTGGGCTTACAGGCTCAACCGGGGGCAAGCTAGGCAAGGTCGTCGACATCTGCATCCGCGTGCCCTCGAACGACACCCCGCGCATCCAAGAGGCGCACATCACAATAGGGCACATCATCTGCCAGCTCGTCGAAGAGGGGCTGTTTTGAGGGTTGCGGTATTTCTCGATCGCGACGGGACGATTTGTAGGGACGTGCACTACATGCGTAGCCCAGAACAGTTCGAGCTCCTGCCGGGCGCCGCAGAGGGCATAAAGCTCCTGAATGAGCTCGGCGTGAAGGTGATTGTGGCGACGAACCAGTCTGGTGTGGCGAGGGGGTACTTCACGGAGGAGACCCTCAAAAAAATCCACGAGCGGATGGTTGAGGAACTCTCGAGGGAGGGGGCTAAGGTAGACGCAATCTATTACTGCCCACACCATCCCGACGACAACTGTGAGTGCAGGAAGCCGAAAATCGGGATGCTGGAGCGGGCCGTACGCGATTTTGGGTTGAACCTGGGCAAGTGCTTCATCATCGGGGACAAAAAACTCGACGTTGAGACCGGGCAAAACGCGGGGTGTACGAGCGTGCTCATCACAGGTCCCGAAACCGAGCCGGAGGTTAAGGCTGACCACGCGGCGGCAAACCTCCGCGAGGCGGCAAGATTGATAGCTAAAGAAATCCGCGGGTAAAGCATTTATTCGTCGATGCATCTGTGGTTTTGTTCGGAGGGATGAGGTGAAGATATTCATCGATACCGCAAAATTGGGAGAAATCAAGGAGGCCCTCACTTGGGGCATTGTCGACGGGGTGACGACTAATCCTACTTTGTTGAGGGAGGCGATAGAAGAGGAGAAGAAAAAAGGTAGGGATGTGGACCTCGAGAGCTACGTTAGGGAAATATGCAAAGTGGCGGGGAGAGGCAGACCCGTGAGCTTGGAGATTCTCAGCCAAAAAGCCGGCGAGATGGTCGAGGAAGCCCGTATCCTACATAAAAAATTCAATCCCATCGCCAGGAATGTTGTCATAAAAATCCCCGTTAACACGCGCACGGCCCCCGGGATGGGTGATTATGAAGGTTTAAAAGCGATAAAAAAGCTGAGCGGGGGGGAGATCCCGGTAAACGCGACTTTGGTGATGACCCCGGAACAAGCGCTAGTAGCGGCGAAGGCCGGGGCTGCCTACGTGAGCCCTTTCGCCGGGAGGGTCGACGATTACGTGAGAAAAAATTTGGGAATCAGCTTCGGAAAGTACGATTATTTTGACTTCAACTTGGTGAGAAAAATAGCCGGGGAAAAGCTCGGGGGGCGCCTGAAGGAGCTCGGCGGTGAAATCCCATCGGTTTATTCTGACGAGGTGGTGGGAAGGACCAGCGATGTCGGGGGGAATGGGGGCATCGTGGGCGGGGTGGAGTTGGTGAGGAAGATTGTGGAAATTTTCAGGAAATATGGCATAAAAACGGAGGTGATCGCCGCCAGCATGAGGCACCCCCGGCAGGTCAGGGAGGTGGCTGAAGCCGGGGCGGATATCGCGACCATACCGTTCGAGGTGCTCCAGGCCATGCTCAAGCACCCCAAGACAGAGGAGGGCGTCGAGAGATTCCG
>DYFS01000047.1 GCA_020725055.1 Candidatus Hadarchaeum sp.
TCCATTGCAGTTTGAACAAGTGAACCATCTCCATTTCCCATCAACACTTGGTGCCCACACGCTTCCATCGCCTAAGCACTCCGGACACAAAATTTCCTTTTCCATCCCCCTCCTTCTCCCAGCACATCTTTCAGGCGCGCTTAACGAATAGCCTCTTCCCCTTCGGGTCTATCTCCACCTCTACTTCGTCTCCATCTTTTAGCGGGAAGGTGCTGTCCCTAGCCACCTCGGTCGGGACGTAGATGAAGAACTTGTCGTAGGTTCGCTTCCCGGTCTTCGTCGGGCGATTGATGAACTTGCCCCTGCCTTTGGATACCAATTTGGTGCCCCTATCTGTCATCACATTTCCTCCACTATCCTAGTTTCCGGCTACCATTTTGTGATACGATATTGGTAGCACAAACTATAAGCGCAGGTTGGAAAAAATCAACCATTAGGTGGGGGAAGGATGGACAGGGATGCGCTAAGGAAATCTTGGATAGATTTCATAGAGCGGAAGCTAGCTACGGACGGAAAGGTTTCCGTAGCGGAGCTGGCGGCGTCTTGTGACATCCAACCTGAAAGGCTCAAGGAATACATCAAAAAGGAGATTTTGGATCGCGGATATCTCAAGGATGTTTGCCTCGATGGACCGGTAATCCAAGTAATCCAGAAAAAAGCTAAAACCGAATCTAAGATACGAGTAAAGATCGCACTTGTAGCATTTGCCAGCGTCATCTTGCTACTTGGCGGGACCATTCTCTATTTTTGGGAGGAAACTTACACTTGGATATCACCGTGGCACGTTCCTAGGACACGTACTTACGCAGTGAAATTGGTGGAAAACGAGACGCTGGAGAATTACGAATTAGCTGAGTATGGATCGGGGTGGGCAGCTTGGGAATCAAACTCATTTGCCGCAGAAGCCGGAGATTGGATTTTAATAAGTTATTCGATTCCTAATGAGGTCGAGATAAAAATACGTAACGGACCGGAAATAGTTTGGGGTGTTAGATCTTATGTGGGCAGCATTCAACACACCGAAAATATCCTGCTCAGATACTCGGGTTCTACATTTGTAACACTTTTGAACTATAACACTTTTCCAGCAAATGTCAGTATAAGTTTCTCAGCTGGAGGCAATAGGAAAGAAACTTATTATGAACCAGTACTCTTGCCCAAGGCAGGGCGTCGTAAACCATATGAAGCGGCGGGAATAGCCTTGGTGTTTACCGGAATTCTCGTAATAGCATCTGCGGTCTTGGTAAGGATGGCGCCAAGATGGATGGAAACGCGCTGAGAAAATCTTGGATTGACTACATTAGTCAAAAGCTGGCCTCTAGCGAGAAGGTTTCCATACCTGAGCTAGCGTCTGCGTCTGGGACTTCGCCAGAGAAGCTGAGGGAGTACATCAAGAAGGAGATCCTGAGGAAGGGCCACCTGGGGGGTGTACAATTCGATGGCACGACGATCTGGAAAACGCCCGCTACCCCCATCCCGCCAACGCGACAGATTGCTCCCAAGGTTAGCAGACGACTTCCAAAAGGGAAGTTGGCGGTCGGCGCCTGTATCGCGGTTTCGATTGTTGTGATCATTGTATTGGCCCAGCAGCCGGGGCTAATCCCAGGCATCTCTCCTGCGAAGCACGACCTCTACGTAGCGACGAGCATAGGTGAGGCATACTGGGTGGGCGACGAGAGCGGGTAGCTCGTGGCCGTTCATGAGATCGCGTACAACGTCTACAACCGCGGAGCCGAGGAGAAGATCGTCAGCCTGATACTGTACGTGGACGGAAGCCCGCAATCGCTGGGCACAGTCTCTATACCCGCAGGCGGCTATCGCTCGGGCACAAGAACGGTTAGGCTTAGTGAAGGGTACCACTCAGTTAAAGTCATCGCTAGATCGGCAAACGCATCGGCGCAGGCATCGCCCGCATTACCTTACGTCTCGTTCGCGCAATGGCCCAAAGAGGTCAGGATGCCCCCAGGGCTGAGCGTTACCGTCACGCCCCCTCGCTCATATACTTGGGCTACGAGAACTACTTCACCGTCTCGATCTCGAACTCCGGCGGGCCAGCATACACAAGCGTTAGAGCTGGTTCCTACGAGCGCGTGATCCAAGTCGGCACTGGGGAGACGACGACGCTCGACGTGCCTAGGATCGCGGATGACTTGGGTAGCGGGATTGGAGACGTATATTACAGCTTCAGCGTCGAGGTGAGCGCCAGCAATGCTTACGGGAGCGACGCCGAAAACGGCTTTGCCCAAGCCCGCGTGGTTCAGAAGCCTGTCGAGATATGGTACAGTCCGCCTGAACTTGGGGAGAGACAATCCTTCGGCGCCTCTTTGGCGGATTTTTTTGCTGGCGTGGCGGACGTTTTGAGCGGTAGGCTACTAAGTAGCGAATTTAGTTCCCGCTACGTGGGAGGGGTAAGCTCCTCTGTATCCCGCATGGTCTACTTGCTAAACCGCCACGATAACTCGATCATGAATCTGAAGGAGATCTATTATTTTGTGAGAGACCATATCGACTACGACGACGGCAAGGCCGGGGCGTGGTACCTCGGCATAGGTCAGATCTTCGGTTTTTCGGCCCAGTACCCGGTCGAAACGTTGAAAGTCCAAAAGGGGATATGTCTCGACAAGGCGGCGCTCCTAGCTTCCATGCTTGAGCACGCCGGTTTCGACGCCGCGCTCGTTTACACATCCAAGGGCTTAAGCGGACATGTATTCACCGCGGTTTACCTGCCAGGCCACTCGGGAGACTATCCGGGTCCCAATGTTAGGGTGCCCTACGGAAGTCTAGAAGACTGGCTCTACCTAGACGCGGTTAGCAAGGGAATCAGGTTTGGAGAGGACTGGACACGCAAGGAGGGTTTCGGCGGCTACAAAATCGTGGACGTCGGGTTGGGGTCGGTGGCGCCCTCGCTCAAGGTGGCTGAGGCGTATTGGACGAAGGACAATGTGCAGATCTCCACGGCTAAGGTCGGCGAGAATGTCCGGGCAAACGTGTCGTTGATAGCCACAGGCGGCGCAGCGAGCGGACCCGTCAAGATGCGCGTCCGCAAGGCCTGGGCACTTTGGCCCGACGAGGATTACAAAAAGACATCGTTCGAGGTGGCCATCCCTCGTTCTGGAGAAATTGAAACAGTTGGTATAACGTTCACGCCGGATATGCGCAGCGGCAGTCAGCTGGGTGGGGGGGTACTTGATGGTTACTACATCGAAGTATACTTTGGTAGTAAGAGAATCTACTCGATGAAGAACGAGTATCCGCCGAGACTTCGGTGCTTCAGCTAGCATGAAGGGCCGCGAGAAACTGATAAATACTCCTATGTGAATTCTTCGTTCGGCCCGACCTTCCCATCGATTTTATATCCACCCCCTTATTTTTGTTGGGGCGGCGCACGCAAACTCCTATGCGCGGTCAAAGCCGCAATATGGTTTTGCGCTCGAGGGGCCCTCAATCTTTCGGACGCGGTCAAGGCCGCAAGTATTCGACGAGGTGCCCCCGCCCCGGTTTTTAAGCTCGAAACACCTCCCGCCGCGTTAGCATGCAGTATATCACAGCCAGGAGCTTCCTGGCTGTCGCCACGGCGGCAACCCGTTTCCCCCTCCGTTTGGCGGTCCTCCAGAAGAAGCGCGTCAGACTGGTGTCGTCTGCGTTTTGTAGGTGGGTCCAAATGCACTCGACGAGAACCCAACGGAGCAGACCGCTGCCCTCTCTGGTTATGCGTCCGAGCCATCTCGTGTTGCCGGACTGGTGTACCGACGGTACCAAGCCAGCGTAGGAGCAGAGCTCCTCCTCATTTGGGAAGCGACGGATGTCGCCCATCTCTGCCAGGATGGCCAGAGCTGAGAAATAGCCGACACCAGGGATGGTCATGAGCAGCCTGGCATCTTCGCTCTCGCCGGCTTTCTCTTTCACTAGCTTCGATAGCTCCGCGATCCGCTCGTCGAGCGTCTCCATCACCGAGAGACAGTTGTCGATCGTCAGAATCCCGAGCTCCCTAAGCTGAGATTTTCTTCGCTTGGTGAAAGGATCTCGCAGGGGCCGAATCCACCGCTTCGCCAGCTCCGCGTGTACCTTGTTCTTGAACCTCGTGCGAACCATCACCAGGTACGTGCGAAGCCTCACGAGTTCGCGGAGATCCCTCACCTTCCTCGGCGGGACGTAAGAGGTGGGCAGCCAGCCCAGCCTCAGCAGGTGCGCTAGTGCCTCCGAATCTGTCTTGTCCGTCTTTATCTTCGCCTCCGCTATCACCCGCGTTTTGAGCGGGTGCGCGAGCTTCACCCCGTACCCCCTGTCCTCGAGCCACTCGTAAGCGGGTTGCCAGCAATAGCTGGCCTCCATCGCTGCCTCTGCATCGTCGATGCATCCGAAGAACTCCTCAAAACCCCAGCGCGTGTTTTCAAATTTCCCTTCTCTTAGTATTTCGCCACGCTCATCCATCACGGTCGCGTGGCACACCTTCTTGTGCACATCCAACCCAACATACATGGGCATGTTTTACCACCTCCGCATCGGTTTGGGAGGTGGAGCCTAAAAACGAAGAATTCGTCATCCCATCTTTCGGTGTCCTCTTTCGGTGTCCTTCTATGTGAATTTTCCTTTCTGCCTCCGCCTGAATTTTCTCCTAGGCTTTTAAATCTCTCCTGTTCAATCTTTTCTCTGGGCAGCGGAGCATCCTTCTATTCGCGGCCGGTGCCGCAATATGGTGTTTCGCTCCAAGGGGCCCTCAATCTCTCTCACGCGGCCAAAGCCGCAATCACCGAAACGAGGCGCCCCGCCCCTTAAGGGTGAAACTCCCGTTTCTCTTTCAACAGCTGGTACATCACCCTCAACATTTTTCGTGCCGTCGCCACGGCGGCTTTTTTTACCCCTCTCCTCCGAGCAACCCTGTGGAAGAACCTCGTTAGACTAGTGTTGCTGGCACACCTGAGGTGCGCCCAAACGCATTCCTCAAGCAACCACCGCATGGTGGGGCTGCCCTGTTTGGTTATTCTTCCGTGGGCGGATTTGCCACCGGATTGGTTGGTAGATGGCACGAGGCCAGCGTAGTTGCAAAGCTTTTCAGCGTCGCTGAACCTCGAGATATCCCCCATTTCCGCGAGGAGGGCGATCGCTGAGAAGTAGCCTACGCCAGGGATGCTCATCAGCCATCCCGCTTCTCGGCTCTCACCCGCTCTGCGCCTCACCTCAGCTGAAAGCTCTTTTATCTGCTCGTCGAGCACCTCGATTACGGTTAGGCACCGGCTCACCTCTTCGGCATCCAGTTCCAGAAGTAGCTGTCTCCTTTTTTTGGCGAAGATGCCTTTTCGTCCCTTGATCCCTACTTTTATCAGTCCGGCGTGGACCTTGTTCTTGAACCTCGTGCGAGTCCGCACTAGGTATGTGCGGAGTCTCGTGAGTTTGCGAAGTTCCCTGATTTCCTTGGGCGGAACATAGGAAGTTGGTAGCCAATCCATCATGAGCAATTGTCCCAATGCTTCTGAAGCCCTAGCATCTGTTTTGATCTTCACGTCAGCGATGAGTCGCGTCTTCAAGGGATGCGCTAACTTCACTTCGTAACCCATACTCTCTAGCAGTTCGTAAGCTGGCTGCCAGCAGTATCCAGCTTCCATCGCCACCTTCGCATCGTCGATGCCTTCGAGGAATTCCTCAAATCCACTCCGGGCATACTCGAATTTTCCTTTCTTCACCACTTCGCCACGCTCGTTCAACACCGTGGCGTCGCAATACTCCTTATGCACATCCAATCCCACATAGTTCATTTTATCTCCTCCTTGGAGGCACGACTAATCGCCTCCAGCATTGGTTTGTGGAGGCGACTGTCTTAAAAGGAAAAATTCATCATGCCATCTCTCCCCGAAAAACTAATGGGGGATAAGGCAAGACGCATAGTTGGGGTAAAAATGGAGATCGAGATAGAAAAAATTGAGCCGAACCCATGGAATCCGCGAACCACGTTCGAAGACCTAGCGATGGAGGAGCTCATTGACTCGATAAAAAGGTTCGGTA
This sequence comes from Candidatus Hadarchaeum sp., assembly GCA_020725055.1. GTDB lineage: Archaea > Hadarchaeota > Hadarchaeia > Hadarchaeales > Hadarchaeaceae > DYFS01. The sequence continues at coordinate 6,001 of DYFS01000047.1, forward strand.
TTATGCAGCCGATATGTGTGAGACCTCACCCATCAGGAAAGGGAAAGTATCAGATTGTTTATGGACAGAGACGGTGGATCGCTTGTAAAAAACTCAAATTAAAAACTATTCCAGTAAAAGAGCCGATCGTTTCCATTTCTGATAAAGAAGCCATCGATATGATGGGCGACGAAAACATAAAACGCCAAGCTTACAGCCCCGTGGAACTTGCTAAATACTTTGAAACTAGACGAAAAATCTTGGGAGAATCCAGTACTTCCGCGTGTGAGTTAAAGGCGCGTTGGGTTTAAGCTTTGGTGTTTTAACCCAAC
>DYFS01000048.1 GCA_020725055.1 Candidatus Hadarchaeum sp.
AGCGGACTCTACCGCCAGTTGGATAACTCCAGAGGGGTTTGTTGCTAGATTTAGAGAATAAGTAAATCTTTCCGTCCCAACCACCAGCGACTATGTAAGACCCGTCCGATGAAATCGAGAAATGGTCGACACCATCAAAAGTCCATAAAGGCATGTTGTCGGACTTTGAGAACAACCAAAGCTTTCTCGGCTCTCCAGTGCTTCTCGCGACTACATAATTGCCGTCGGACGATATCTCGACATAAATAACGGGGCCAGTTCTGTAGCTCCACAGAAGGACGTTTTCTCGGGAGAAAAGGTAAACACGATCATCAGGGAAAAGACTTCCGACAACTATGTATGAGCCATCCGCTGAGATCGAGACCGAGTTGATAGGCCCCCCGACTCTGCGCGTCCAAAGGAGGTTTCCACCCGGTCTGGAAAATAAATATAGAATACCGTCGTAACTCCCTGCCGCTACGTAAGAGCCGTCCGAGGAAATACAGATCCCTATATGAATCAAGTTCTCAGTTCTATAGCTCCAAAGAGGCACGTTATCCGATCTGGAGAAAAGATAAATATGGCTAATCCCCTGTGGATCTTCCCCCTCGGCGGCTATGTATGAACCGTCTGAAGAGATGGAAACTTGAGAAGCACTTTGAGGGGCACCTACACCGAAGACCCAGAGGGGAATATTACTCGTTTTTGAGAAGAGGTAGACCTTGCCGTTCACTTCAACCGTCCCAACAGCTATGTAGGCACCATCTGAAGAAAGGGAACATCCAAAGATAGGACTGTCTGTGTTATAGCTCCAAAGTTTATCGCCCTTTCGGGTGAGTAGGTGGATGCTGTTACCACCAATCGCAATTATGTGGGAACCATCAGATACCATCCTGACAGCGGCTTTAACGCCAACATCATAGTTCCACATCTCCCATCCGGCAGGCACGGGGGGCGGGAGGCTGAGGTACACAAACACCCCAATGATCAAGCCAGCCGATATCAAAACCGAAAAAAGCATTACAGTCTTTTTCATCAAACCCAATTTCCATCTGTAGTTCAGTATTTAATCCTAAATCTTGCTCGGGAGCTTGCGGTACATCCGCCAGCTCAAAATAGGTTCGCGCGATGCCTTCGCCTCGTCCAGCCTGCCGATCGCTGTTGCCGTGGGGGCTGCGAGGAGCTTATCGGGATGTGATTTCGCCTCTTCAGCTATCTCCTTCATAGCTGCGATGAACCGGTCTAGCTCCTCCTTTGTCTCAGTTTCTGTTGGCTCTATCATCAGCGCCTCCGGGACGATAGGGGGAAAATAGTACGTGGGTGCGTGTACGCCGAAATCGAGCAGCCGCTTGGCAATGAAATGCGCTTTGACCCCATAATTTTTCTTCATAGGCTCAACGCTGAACACAACCTCGTGCTTGCACGGCCCGCTCGCGTCGAATTTTAACTCGTAACCCTCGACGCCCTGCAGCTTGCGCGTGATGTAGTTCGCGTTGAGGACCGCCGCCTCCGTAATCTCCTGCAATCCGTTGGCACCCATCAGGAGTATGTACGCGTATGCCTTCACAAGCACCCCAAAGTTGCCGTAAAATGCCTTTATTTTGCCTACTGATTGCGGGCGGTTGTAGTCGAGGTAATAGCGCCTGCGTTTCTTGTTGTATTCTATCACCGGCACCGGCAAGAATTTTTCAAGTTTGCGCGAGACGCCTATCGGCCCAGACCCTGGCCCCCCGCCCCCGTGAGGTGTACTGAAGGTTTTGTGAAGGTTGAAATGAACGATGTCAAACCCCATGTCTCCGGGACGAGTTTTTCCCAAAATGCCATTGAGGTTGGCGCCATCGTAGTAAAGCAGCCCCCCCACCTTATGCACGGCCTCAGCGATTTCCAGTATTTCGTCTTCGAACAGGCCGAGGGTGTTTGGGTTGGTTAACATCAGGGCTGCTGTTTTCTTGGATACCGCTTTGCGTAAAGCTTCTATATCGACTCTCCCCCTAGAATTCGACGGGACGACAATAACATCAAAACCTGCCATCGCTGCACTCGCAAAATTTGTGCCATGTGCCGAATCCGGAACGATGACTTCTTTGCTCTCCTTCCCTCTAGATTTGTGATACGCCCGGGTCAGCAGCATACCTAAAAACTCACCGTGGGCCCCGGCAGATGGGTGCAAGCACACCCGCGCCACGCCGGCTATCTCGGTCAAGCATCGCTCTAGTTTGTACATCAGCTCCAATGCACCCTGAACTGTATCCTCATCTTGATATGGATGAATGCAGCTCGCCGTCTCGAGGGCGGCAAGCTCCTCGCAAATCTTCGGATTGTATTTCATCGTGCACGAACCGAGGGGGTAAAATCCGGAGTCAACGCCGTAGTTCATCTGCGACAGCCTGGTGTAATGTCTGACGATTTCTGGTTCAGATAGCTCCGGAAGCTCCAGCTTCGTGCGAGCGAGATTCTCCGGTATGTTTACCTCAGGAAGTTTTTTTTGTGGAAGTGTATAGCCGGTTCGGTTCGCCCTGCTCAATTCAAACACGAGCGGCTCCAAGCACGCATCGCTTGCCCAACTCGCCTGTTTAAATTTCATCTTCTTGCCCCCACGGCTTCCGCTGCTGCATCTACGAGCTGATCGATGCTTTCTTTTGTGTGCAATTCCGTTGTACAGAGGACGGCAGTCTCACCAAATTCTGGAAATTCTCTGCTGATTGGTTTGCCGCCCTGAATTTCTCGTTTAAGGAGTTTTGTGTTGAGCTTTTCAATTGTGAGTTTTGGCTGGGTGCACCTGAGCGTGAATTCATTGAAGTGGGGCGAGGCGAAGATCGGGGCCTCGAGCCCATCAATAGCATCAAGTTCTTTCATCGCGTAGCTGGCGTTGGCCGCACATATCTCCGCCAACTCACGTAGGCCCCTCGAGCCAAGTGAAACCGTGTAGATCGCCGCCGCAACCGCGCATAGCGCCTCGTTTGAGCATATGTTTGATGTCGCTCGCTCGCGCCGAATGTGTTGCTCGCGCGTTTGTAAAACCATCGTAAACCCGCGCGTTTTTCCGTCAAGCGTTGCCGTCATCCCGATGAGCCGGCCGGGGATCTGCCTAACAAGCTTTTGATCGTCGCGACAGGCGAAGATGCCGAGGGTTGGGCCGCCGAAACTGACGGGGCTCCCGAGCGGCTGTCCCTCGCCGACAACTATGTCTGCACCATAATCACCTGGCGCTTTTAGCATGCCCAACGAAATCGGGTTGACCCCGACCGTGAACAACGCGCCCGCATGGTGCGCGGCATCTGCTATCTCTTCAACATGTGTTTCCAAAAAACCGAGGTAACTTGGGTTCTCTATGTACACGCACGCCACATCCTGCCCGAGCTCCGCGCGCAACTGCGACATGTCGAGCTGACCGGTGCTCCAGTCGAAACCAAGTTTAACGAGTTCCAAGCCGGGCCCCGATGCATAGTTTTGTAACACTGCGAATCTCTCGGGTGAAATCAGCTCCGGCACGAGGACCTTCTTCCGCCCGGTGACGCGAGCACACATGAGCACCGCCTCCCCGATTGCAGTCGCCCAGTCGTACATCGACGCATTCGCAACGTCCATGCCTGTGAGTTCACAAACAACACTCTGGTACTCGAAGAGCGCCTGAAGCATGCCCTGGCTGACCTCCGCCTGGTAAGGTGTGTAAGAGGTTAAAAATTCTGAACGCTGCACGAGCGATTGAACGTGTGGGGGTATGTGGTGGGGCCAGACCCCGCCGCCGAGAAATGAGAGCATCTTGGTGAATGGCTTGTTTTTCGCCTGCATCGCCTGCACGTGGCGCTTTACCTCGAGTTCAGACATCTGCCTGGGGAGCTTCAGCTCGCGCCTCAAGCGGATTTTTTCCGGGATGTCGGCGAAAAGCTCATCGATGCTCGCCACGCCAATCTCGTCGAGCATCTGCTCTCTGATCTCGCGGGTATTCGGGATATAAGGGTGGCCCATCCTTACCGCCGCTACCCCAGGGTCTTGAGAAACGTGGCGTACGCATCTGGGCTCAGCAAACTTCCGCGCTCCCCCTCTATGTTGCTGGGCTCGAGTACGCAGATCCAGCCCTCGCTGTATGGGCTGGTGTTTATGAGCTCCGGGCGGTCTTGCAGCACCTGATTCGTTTCCTTCACCGTTCCGCTGAGGGGGGAGTATACCGCAGATACTGCCTTAATCGACTCCACCGCGCCTAGCTCCATTTCTTTCGTCTTGGGCTCCGTGGTTTGCTTGACAGACTTGCCGATTTCGGGGAGTTCAACGTAAACAACATCGCCGAGCTGCTTCTGCGCGTAATCCGTCACGCCTACCCGAGCGAGGTTGCCCTCGAACTTGATCCACTCGTGGCTCCTCGTGTAATAGAGTCCTTCAAGAATTTCATGCTCACCTACTTTCATCCAATCACCCCAATCAGCTAAAACTGGCATTTTGAATTATAAAGGTTACAATAGCTGGTCGCGGATAACTGCGATTTCCTTTGACGTCGGCTTCCGCGGATAGTTGTAAATCGGTCCCCGAGGCGACTCGTTGTAGAACGGGCGGTTGCAGCCTAGGCAGCCTGACGTGCGGAATGGCTCACCGGAGTTCACGGCCGCACATAGCTCCTCTCGACTTGCTCCGAAATCCACGATCTTCCCGCCTTCAAACTTCGTTCGCTTGGCCTCGGAGATGCCCTTCACAATCAAATATCGGGCGAGCTGAATTCTGCGGTAACTCGTCACGTCCGGCTGGGGCCTATTCGCCAGCGGGGTGCCGGGGATTGGTGTGAATGCGAAGAGCCCAATTGTGATGCCGCGGTCGTGCAGGAGCTGAATCGCCTGCGCCATCTCCTTTTCACTTTCCCCCAGCCCCACGATCAGATGCGTTGACACTTTACCGCGGAATGTCTCGCTGACATCACCTAAAGCTCTGATATGTCCCTCCCACGTGTAGCTGCTACCGACGCTTTTGCCTTTCAGCCGATCGAAGAGCTCGGGCGTGGCCGCGTCGAGCGCTATGCCCACCCGGTCGACCCCTACTTCCGCGAGCCTTTTGATATCATCGGCCGCCAAAGGCTGGCATGAGACTGAAATCGGTGCCCCACATTTGTCCTTTATTTGTGTCGCGAGTTCGCAAACATCATCTACCACACCTTCGTAGTTGACCGTCTGAATGCAAATCCGCACAAATTCACCTTTTTTTTCCTCGAAGGCTGACAGCACCCGCTCGAAGTCGCAACACGGCCAAACTACGCGAGAGAGCATCCTCGGGTCCGCCGTGCTTCCGCGCGCCTGTGGGCAAAATTGGCAGTTGGCGTTGCACCTGCCTTCATGGTACGTGAGGAGATGCGCGGTTGTCGGCGGTACCGCGAGCTGCCCGCGCCAGAGGCCGAGTACGATGCCTGTGCCAAACGCGACCCTCACGTGCTCGACCAAATTTCATCCCCCATTCCATGGCACTGCACAGCACGCCTTTAATCTCTGCACATCGAGCCCCAATTTTCGTGCGGCCTCGATCGTCTGCTCGCTCGGTATTTCGATCCTGTCCACGCCTGAGCGTAAAGCCTGCAGTTCGAATTCCACCCTATTGTTCCCTCGCGGCCGCATGCATCCCAGTGCTATCGTTGCCTCTGGAAACTTTAGCCTCGCATCCGCTATCACCCTACCGACTTCAGATGGAGATGGTGGACTGATTTTTTCGAACTGTGTGCCAGTAGTTGGAACTAACACAAGGAAAACGAGAGCGGTTGGTCGAATTTTTGCAGCGATTTCTAGCGCCTCCCCCTCGCCCTCGATTTTGCCCTCGTGCAGGCCTATACATATGTGGGGCACGACGTGTGGCACCGCTTGTTTAAGCTCTTTTAGTGTTTGCTCGTAATCTCGCGTCGTCTTTTCGATGCCGAGCACCAGCTCTATCGTTTCATTGCTACCAATTAGGTCGACGCTCACCATGTCGACTCCCGCGCGGCCAAGCTCCTTCGCCAGCAGAGGCGGAACAAGGCCCGTGTGAACGTTCAGGAATAGCCTAGTCTCGCGCTTCACACGCTCGATCGCGTCGAGGAATGGCTCGAACGGCACATAACCATCGCCGTTGAACCCGCCGCTGAGCAGCACCCCTCGCGCGCCATCGGATGCCAGCTTAATGCATGTCCTATATAGGACATCGGGCGTCAGACAATGCCGCATGTGTCGCAGGTAGCGGCGGCCGCAGTGCTTGCAGTTGAGGGCGCAGGAATCACCGGTTATCGAAAGCACGGGGAAGCGCGGGTGAGGGTAGCAAGCGTAAAAGGTCGGGTCGCGGGTGAACTTTTTCTGCAGAGCTTGTTTTTGA
>DYFS01000049.1 GCA_020725055.1 Candidatus Hadarchaeum sp.
GGTTCTCGCTGTTTGCGGTGGTGGGTGAAAGGATAGTCGTGCTTCCCCCGCCACCGGTCGTGCCGCCTGGACCGCCATTGTTGTTGTTCGCGGTGCTCTCGCTGGTAGCGGTCGGGGCGGGTGTAGGCGGCTTCACGGCTTACCGCCTGTGGGTGAGGCCATCGAAGTACCTCACCACGCTCAGGAAGCTCGAGTGGGCGGTGGTCAAGCCGAGGCGCAGACTGGTGGGGAAGCCCATGGTCAGGCCACCGGTGAAGATCCGCAGGCGGGTGAGCAGGGCCGAGCTCGCAGCGCTCAGGCGGCTTGAGCGGATCATGCGTGAGAGGAAGAGGAAACTTGAGAGAGAAAGGAAGAAATCAGCGGAGGGCAGAGAGAAGAAATCGGCGAAGCCCCGACGGTAAGTTAAACTTTTGTGAGGTGTTTCATCAGGGTTTCGCCGAGCTCCCTAAATTTGACTGCAGCTGGGGACTTCGGCTCGTAGCGCACGACGGGGATCCCGGCCGCGGTGGACTCGCAAACTTTTCGGTCCTCGGGCACGACAGCGATAATCGGCCACCCCAACGCCTTCTTCACGTCCCTGATGGGAAGCTCGTAGGGTTCCCCCCTCACCTTGTTCACGGCTACACCCACGATCGGGACTTTGTAACGCTCAGCCGCACGGAAGGTCTTGAGGGTGCTCGCGATGGTGGGGACTTCTGGATTTGTAACAATGATGATCTCATCGCACGCCTTCAACGCGGCGACCACCTCGCTCCCTATCCCTGGCGCCGAGTCGATGATGATCACCTTGTACTCAGCTTTCAGCGGTTCAAGGAGGCCCTTAAGGTCGACGAGGTGAACTTCCTCGCCGTAAGCGATTGAGCCAAGGAGGACCTGCAAACCATGGTACTCCGTTATCGCTTTCTCTATCGGCAACTCGCCGGCTAGGGCGTCGTGGATGGTGACTTTTGGCTCGAGCTCGCCGAGGTGCAGGCAGAGATTGGGGGCTGAGAGGTTGGCGTCGACCGCCAAGACGTTGTTCCCCATTTTTTCAGACATACACACACTTATGTTTACCGCGGTCGTCGTCTTCCCCACGCCGCCCTTGCATGAAAAGATGCCGATGACCCGGGCCCGCTTGGGCTTGATCTCGATGCCGCGCTCACGCTTCGGCTTCAAGAGCGATTGGAGCCCAGGGCGTCCGTGGGTTTTTTCGACAATTTTGGGCACCTTCTTACCCCTTCCGCGCCAGCGCCTTAAGGGCCTCGACGGGCTTTGCCTCAAGGTAATCCTCCAGATCCAGAATAAATCGGTCGGCGGGGCTCCCCCCGAGCTGCCAGAGGTCGACGTATATCTGAGCAAGAGTGGTCGCACCGTCCTTGCTCGTACGCGCCAAGTGGGGATCGGATTTTAATACGAAAATGTTTCTCCGCTCGGCTGGGCTTTCAGGGAACCTCCGCCGCACCTCGTCGGGATTAGCGTAGACATGGACCTCCTCGTAGTGGGTTGGAGTCTTGCCGAACCTCCGCTGGTGGCCTGAGAATGCCGTGAAGATGGTACCGTGCGGCATCTCGGCCTCAATTTTGGGCACCGAGTCGGCCGAGTAGGTGGTGTAGAGGATGTCGCGGGCGAGGTTGCGGGTGGAGGCCCAGTAGGTGAGCACCTTCTCTGGCTCAGTCACCCTGAACCCGAGGGGCTTCTTCTCAATCGCGCGGAATTGGTTTAGCTTGGTCACCACGCGGTTCACTGTGTCCATGGAGAGCCCACATGCTTGGGCTATGGACTTCTGGCTCATGAAGGTCTCGTTTTTGTCGTAGATCCGATAGAGTATCTCGCGGAGGATCCAATTGGTCTTTTTCATACATTACAAATATTTTTTTCCACCTATAAACGTTTCGGGATAATCCGATATCTAGAATTTATACTGCCACGATCTCGATTTTTTGTGGGCATCCACGCGAATTTGTCCAACATCAACGCTCCCAATCATTGGTAATCACGTTGCAAAACTATTTATGTATCATTTGTAATAAAACTATTCTCTCAAAATGATTTATACGTAAAACAAAAATTTAAATATATGAACCACATATGAATCATGTATGAGAAAAGAAGAGATACTCGAAATACTCGCCGACTGGAACTTCTGGGCCAAAGAAATGGATGTAGGTATAGAAAGGGAGAGGTACATAAAGGAATTGCTTAGCCTGCTCACAAAGACCGATCAAATCGTCTGCATATCAGGGGTGAGAAGGGCTGGCAAGTCGACCTTGATAAAACAAGTTGTGAAGGAACTAATCAAAACCGCTGAGGCGAGGAACACACTAATGGTCAACTTTGAGGATGAAAGGTTCTACGAGAGGAGCTTGGCGGTTCTCGGGCAGATCTATGAGGCATATCTAGAAAAAGTGGCGCCGGACAAAAAACCGTTCATCTTTTTAGACGAGGTTCAGACGATTGATGGCTGGGAGAGATTCGTTAGAGGGTTGCACGAGAGAAAAGAAGCAAGGCTCGCTGTTTCCGGTTCCTCGGCCAAGCTGCTGAGCGAGGAGTTTGCGACCCTGCTCACGGGCAGGCACGTGACGCTCGCCGTTCATCCCTTGAGCTTTACGGAATTCCTAAAATTTAAGGGGCTAGAGGCAAAAAGCGAGGTGGAAGCGCTGGCGAAGAGGGTGGAGATAAGAAGGTTGCTCGACGAATACATGGAGTTTGGCGGCTTCCCAGAGGCCGTTCTGAGTTCGGAGAAAAGGAGAATTCTCCTGAGTTATTTCGAGACGGTAATCACGAGAGATATCGTAGAAAGATTCAAGATAAGGGAAAGGGAGAAGCTGAGGGCCCTCGCAAAATATTACCTCACCAACATCTCCTCCCCAATAACATTCAACAGCGTTTCTAGGTTTCTGAAGTCCCCCCTGACGACCGTAGAGCGATTTTCCGACTATCTTGAAACCGCGAACCTCATATTTTTCGTGAAGAGGTTTTCCTACTCGCTAAAAGAACAAGAAAAATCTCCAAGGAAGGTATACTCCGTAGATGTTGGATTATCAAACGCAATCGGTTTTAGATTTATGAGAAACTTGGGGAAAATTGCGGAGAACGCCGTGGCGATCTCGCTAAGGGTGCAGCAGTCGTTTGATCCAGAACTCGAGGTTTATTACTGGAAGGATCCTCTGGGCAGGGAGGCCGATTTTGTCCTCAAGATGGGGCCGAAAGTCAGGCAGGTTATACAAGTGTGCTGGGAGGTTGCTGAGCTCGAGACCAAAAACAGGGAACTGAGGGCCCTCTTGGGGGCGATGAAAAAGCTTGGAGTCAAGGAAGGGACGCTTGTCACTGGAGACTACGAAGGGGAGGAAAAAATCAGGGAAAATAAAATCCAGTATATCCCACTGTGGAAGTGGTTGGTGAAAGATGTTTTCTAAGCGCGGCATAACAAGGGGCTCTCCTCTTTGATTATTTTTGATCATTGGCAGGCCGGTTCACTTTCTTTAAGAATGTTTCGGAAAAATCCGACATCGGCTAGTCTGAGCGAGCGGTCTACTTTGTTTTAGAAGGTTTCGGGAGAGGCCGTGATGGCTGGATTAGGATTCCCGCCTTATTCGCCCGGAAAACAAGATTGAAGTGCAGAAAAATGGCGAAAAAATGGTGGCCACCATGGAATCGCCTATTCGAGCACTGGGAAGGGAGCTCCTTTCAAACAGCGGGCTTAGTCAGACTGATCTATGCCTAGCCACGGGGCTCCCTTCCTGGAAAATTTCGCGATTAATGAGCCGTTTTTATGTTTTTGGGTTTGTTGAGGTCGAGAAAGAGCCCCGTTTCACTCGGGGGAGGCCTCGAAAGATCTACAAGCTCACAGCGGGCGGGATCGAGTACTTCACGGGCCTGTTAAGGAGGGGGAGTGATGAGAACCGCGCCGAGAGTCGCGCTAGCCTCGGAAGCGGCGAGGGTGGAGGGTGAGTGAGATGAATCATAGCTGGACTAAACTGGGGCGGGACTTCGGGCGCAAGGGGGCGAGGCAGGCATTTGTTCTAGTTTTGATCGCGATGCTGTCCGCCGGCATGTTTATGGTTGTGATCTCGCCCCCAGCAGGTGCACCGACTTGGACCCAGACCAACACGGCCGATTTCGATGCCGGAACGAAGGTACAGGTCGATATTTCAGCAGATGAAGTCAAACTCGCCGATTTCAAAAAGACGAAGTGGATGCTCGCGTACGCCGAGAAGACCGTCGACGGCGGCGAAAACACCAAATATGTGACTTGGGACGATAATGCCCTCGTGTGGTCGACCGAGGCCAAAGCGTACCAATTGACTGGAGGGGACGAGATCTGGTGGGTACGCGCGGTCTCGTGGATTCCGCCAAAGGACAGGACAGGTTCCGTGCGGGAGAACGAAAACTCGAAAAACGAGAAGATACTGGGAGTCCACTACGAGGAGCGGGGCACCATCGAGAACCGTGTCGCCTTTATGGTCTGGGATGGCTCAAGCTGGGGCAACTCATTCGAGAACGTGGTTAACGATTACTTAGACCGCAGACAATTCGACATAGCATACGAGGACAACTCAGGCCGGGCGATGGCGGTCTACGCGGTCGGGGAGAACGTCTATTACAGGTTATGGAACGGCAGCGCGTGGTCGGCCGAAAAAGAGGTGGAGGGGGTTGGCACGACCGGTACCATCACGTGGGTCCGCCTAGCCTCGAAGCCGAGCGACAACAGGATCATCTGCATGACAGTGGACGCGAACGACGATTTGAACGCAACAATCTGGAGCGGCTCAGCCTGGGGGGACAACATAATTCTGGAAACAAGCGCTGCTGTCGCGGACAGCCCGCGCGGAGCCGCGTTCGATGCGGTCTGGTTGAAGTCGGGTAAAGCGATGGTAGCTTGGGGGGAGGAAGGAACAGCTGAAGTGGAGTCGCGCATTTGGGACGGTTCAGCTTGGCTCGGGGAAAACTTGGTGTTCACGGCTGGTGGCGACGTTAGCTGGATTCGACTCGCCGCGCAGCCCTCGGCGGATAACGCGGCGCTGGTCGCGATAGACCTACCCGACAAGATAAATGCGTGCATCTGGAATTTTCATCTTGATAAGTGGGAGGAAAACAAACAACTGGAGGACCTGTCCGAGCCCGGCGCCACTCGCAACTGCGATGTGGCGTTCCAGCGGGGGGATGTTGAAAACGCTTTATTTGTGTGGGGGGCGAGCGCCAACGACGACATCTTTTACATCACGTGGAGACCAGCGGATAACACGTGGAGTTCCATCGGCACCTATGACAGGGGACTCACAGATGACCTGAGGTGGTTCGAGCTCGAGCCAGACCCCCAAAGCAACGAGATAATGCTGGCGTTTGGCGATGATGGAGATGATGCCAATGCAGCTCGGTGGACTGGTGACATAGCGACAGGATTTACCAACGTAGTATCAATCGAGAACAGCAACGATTTCTCCCCTGCCCAGCGCTTCGACCTGGCATGCACGGACACCTCGGGCTACCTGATCTCGAGCTCCTGCGACTCCGGGAGCACCACCGTCGACTGGGAGAACATAAGCTGGTCTGCAACCGTATCGCCACCAGGGGCAACTGGGACGACCTTAAAGTTCAGGACCCGCGTCTCGACCGATAACGTGACGTGGAGCGCTTGGTCCGGCTGGTACACCTCGAGCCCATCGGTAATAACCAGCCCTGACGACTACCGCTACCTGCAGTACCAAGCTTGGCTTGAGACAGACAACATCGCGAACACACCGGTTGTGGACAACGTTAGCATCACATACACCGTGCCGGTGGTGGCCGAGTGGCGCGAGATCGAGGCCTGGACCTCATGCGTGGTCGAGACCACTGCCCAGTGGCGTGAGATCGAGGCCTGGACCTCATGCGTGGTCGAGACCCCCATCAAGTGGCGCGAGATCGAGGCCTGGACCTCATGCGTGGTCGAGACCCCCATCAAGTGGCGCGAGA
>DYFS01000050.1 GCA_020725055.1 Candidatus Hadarchaeum sp.
CGGCGATCCCGTGCCGGTAGCGATCACTGGTCCGGGGGTGCGCGCGGATATCGTCAGCGCCTACAACGAGCGCGTGGCCGCGAAGGGCGGTCTCGGTAGAATCAGGGGAAAAGACCTGCTGCCGATACTGATGGACCTGATGGGTAGAAGCAAAAAGTTCGGGGCCTAGCGTCCGAGCATGAACTCCTTTAACTCACTTGGCTTGACTACCCCGCGCTCTGTCACAATCGCCGTTATTAAGCGTGCCGGTGTGATATCGAACGCCGGGTTTAGGACCTTGACCCCCTTTGGGACCAGCCTCTTTCCACCCATGAATTCAACCTCGCGTGACGCGCGGTACTCGATCGGTATTTTTTCGCCCGTGGGGGTTCCCATATCAATCGTCGTGGTCGGGGCAACTACGTAGAAAGGCACGCGGTGCTCCTTCGCGAGGACTGCGATGGTGTAGGTCCCGATTTTGTTCGCGGCATCGCCGTTTGCCGCTATCCGGTCGGCGCCAACCATGACCAGATCGATGAGCCCGCGCTCCATCGCGTGGCCCACCGCGCCGTCTGTTATCACGGTAACCGGGATGCGCTCCCGCTTGAGCTCCCAAGCCGTCAGACGCGCCCCCTGGCAGAGCGGCCTGGTTTCGGTGACTATTACCCTGACTCGCTTCCCCCTCTCCCTTGCCGCGCGGATCGCGCCCAGCGCCGTGCCGTAGTCGACGCACGCGAGGGCCCCGGTGTTACAGTGGGTGAGCACCGTTGCTCCGTTTTTGATCAAGCGTGCCCCGTGCCTGCCCATCCTCTTATTCGCCCGGACATCCTCATCAGCAATCCTCCGTACTTCCCGAACAACCACCCATTTCATTTCCTCCACATCGCCGGCCTTGAGCGCGGCCTTGAGCACGCGGTTCAACCCGACAAAGAGGTTTGCGCCTGTTGGCCGCGTTCGGCGGATTTTGTCCGCCGCGCGCCTCAGCTCGTGCAGGAGCGCGCGCCCGCTTTTTGTCCCGCTGTTGAGCGCGGCCACCGCGAGCGCCATCGCTGCGGCTACCCCGAGCGCAGGCGCCCCCCTTATCCTCATCTCCCTGATGACGCGGGCGATAGAATTGGCGCTGTTGCATTTTATGAACTTCAGTTTTCCGGGCAGCAGCGTCTGATCCACCAGAACCACGCTTTTGCCGCGGAGCTCGAGGGTGCGCATCTACCTCTCCCCCAGGCTCCCCCAGATACTGTACCCTAGAAGGAGGGCTCCAAGCACCAGCCCGCCCCAAGCCAGCCAGGGCTTGTACTCGCCTATCGTTACAACTTGAACGCCCCCGATGACCAAGGTGCTCCACACCAGCAGCACCAGCCCCACGCACGCACCCAACAGGCGCAACCTCCCACCTCGAAAAACTTTGCATTTCTATAAATAAAACTTGTATCAGAGGTGTATCGGGGTTCCATGCTCGAGCTCGCGCGGCGGAGCACCGATTTGATTCGGAAACACCGCAACGACTCCGTCTCTGTGATCTCGCATATGGACGCTGACGGCGTTTGCGCGGCCGCGATAATGTCCAAGGCGCTCGAACGGTTGGAAATCGAGCACCGCGTGAGATTTGTGCACATGCTGTACCAAGATGTGGTTGAGACGCTCGACTGGGATGACCTGGTAATCTTCACCGACCTCGGGAGCTCGCAGCTCCACAACCTCCAAAAATTCAAGGGGGGCGATACGATTGTCGCCGACCACCACCTCCCGGAAGCTCACGATGGCTGGCCCGAGCTCGTGCACGTGAACGCCCACCTCTGCGGGATAGACGGCGTGCACGAGATAAGCGGGGCGGGGGTCGCTTACCTGATTGCGAAGGAGCTCGACCAGAAAAACGTTGCCCTCTCGGCGCTCGCGATAGTCGGGGCCACCGGCGATATCCAAAACGCCTGGGGGAAGCTGCGCGGGTTCAACCGCCAGATCCTACAGGATGGGGTGGATGCCGGCGTGGTGTCGCGCGAAACCGACCTGCTCCTCTACGGGCGCCACACCCGCCCGATCTTCAGGGCGCTCGAGACCTTCACCGACCCCCCCATACCCGGGGTCAGCAACTCGACAGCCGGCTGCATAACCCTGCTCAAGGATCTGGACATCCCGTACAAGGTCGGGCAAAACTGGAGGCGGCCAATCGACCTCACCGGGGAGGAGAAGCGCAGGCTCGCGACTGAGCTCATCGCCCGCGCGTTCATGCACGTGCCTGAGGAGCTCGTGAGATACGTGCCCAGCCTGGTGATCGGCGAGGCCTACTCCCTGCTCAATGAGGACGAGCGCTCGATGCTCCGCGACGTCGACGAGTTTTCGACGTGCATAAACTCGACCGCCCGGCACGAGCAGCCGTTGATCGGGTTCGAAATCTGTAAGGGCGACCGGAGGGTGTACTACCGGGCGATGCTCAACCTGCTCCGCTACCACCGCCGCTGCATAGCTGACGGCATGGGATTCATAGAGCAGGAGGGGCTGATGCACACACCCCGCGGCTACCTGCAGTACTTCGACGGGACAGGGGTGCTCAAAGAGACGTTCGTCGGGACGATCGCCAACCTAACTCTCGGTCATCGGACCTGCGACCCATACAAGCCGATCGCGGGGATCGTTCGGGAGCGCGGCGTCGCCAAAATCTCGGCGCGGTGCTCGAAGCTTCTGTTCTTGAAAGGCTTGGACCTGGCTGGCGCGATACGCAACGCTGCGAAGGCGGTGGGTGGTGAGGGCGGGGGGCACGCGGTTGCCTGCGGGGCGCAGGTGGAAGAAGAAAGAATCCAAGATTTTTTGTGCAAGTTTGAGGATGAGGTGGCTGCGGGACTCGGCCGACCCTCTGTTCCACAAGTCTGATTCTTTGCCGGTTAGCGCTTCTCGACCTTCCGTTTTTGCCTCTGCTGAGTCAGCCCCCGCCCGTGAACCTTTGCTTTTCTTTTTTCCTGTTCCTCATAAATCTTGGCGATTTCCTGAACGGTATTAATCTCCTCAGCCCTTCTATCCTCTCTGATCCTAACATAGCGGGGAAAGCGAAGTCCGTAGCGCCCCGTATGTTTAAGTTCTGGGCTTATTTGTACTTCCTCAAACGAGGTTTCGAAGACTATGCGGGGGGAAAAGTAGGCATCACACTCTATCTCGATGCCAACATCAGGATGCGGCTTTTTGAGCTGAATCTTCTTGAAAAGCCCCGTCAGCTCTTTCAAGTCCTCATCCGTGTAACCACTTCCACACTTCGTTACAGTCAAGAAACATCCGCTCTTCTCGTCCCTCGCCGCAAGCAAGTAACTGCCAAAGAACCCCGCGCGTTTCCCTTTGCCGTAGAGCCCGCCCACCACGACCAGATCTAGGGTTTCCAGCGTTGGCTTCAGCTTGAGCCAGACGAACTCCCTCCTCCCAGCGCGGTAGTTCGCCCCCAAGTCCTTCGCTAGTAGCCCCTCGTGGCCCATCGCCAGCACCTTGCTCATGAACTCCTGGATCTCCTCCCGCTTCCCCGTCACAAGCTGTTCGACGACGATCACCTTGTCGCTGGGCTTGACGATGCGCTCGAGCACCTCCCTGCGCTTGGTGTAGGACTCATCCAGCCACGCGTCGCCGTCGCTCATCAGCACGTCGAAAAGGTACATCTCGACGGGTATCTGTTCAATCGCCTCCTTTATCCCGTACTTGCGGCGCCGCTTGAGGACCTCCTGGAATGGCATGGGCTTGCCGGTGCGCGGGTCGATTGCGACGAGCTCGCCGTCGACGATCGCTCGCTTCGACTTCAGCGTCTGGCGGAGCGGGTCAATCAGGTCCGGAAACATGCTCGTGTAATCCTCCATTCGTCTCGTAAAGAGCTGGATTTTTTCGCCGTCCTTGTGGACCTGAATCCGGATGCCGTCGAGCTTTATTTCAAACGCAGCCTCACCCTTCATGCGCTTGAGCACCTCGTCCACGCCACCCTCGGCGCGCTGCGCAAGCATCGGGTTTACGGGGTGGCCGACCGATAGCCCAAGCTTCTCCAAGCCGCGCTCGCGACCGGCCGCAGCCGCCTTCGCGACAACCGCGTAGTCGGTCGTCAGCATGTACGCGTGCTCGACCGAATCCGGGGAGACGTTGAAGGCGCTCGCTATCGCGTCGCGGAGCCTGCCCTCGGCGACGCCAACCCTGAGGTCCCCCAGAACCGTGCGCGTGACGTACTTCGCCTCGAGGGGGGTCGAGCTAGTCAGGAGTTCTGCTATTGCGGCTATTTTTCTGTCAACCGAGCCTTCACCTGTGATCTCTGGTAGCGCTTTGACGTTTTCAAAAACTTTCTTCACCGTTAGCGGCTCGGCAAACAGCGTCACTTGTTTCTTTTTCTCGAGAAGATTCCGAGCGACTTCACCCAAATCGCCGATCTGTTTCATGAGCTTATCGATTTCACTTGAGGAATAGCCTGAAGCTTTCGCCACGGCTTTCTTGAGCTGCTGAAGCCCGACTCCCGTCTCCTTCGACACATAGGCGGGGCAGGTCCTCCCGAGCAAAAGCAGGACGACGCGCTCCATCTCCTCGACCGGAGTCTTTTTCAGCAGCTCGGCGATGACCGCGTTTTTCCCCAGGTATGAGGGGGTCTTTTCGAGCTTTTCGAACGCCTCTGCCAAAACCGCGTACCTCATGCTCCCCTAAACTCACTCAACTGCTGACCATAAAACTTAAGGCGAGGCCTGCCCAAAAAGAGGTTTTTCTGCCCCTCACCCCGCGCCGTGAGGTTTTTTGTAGTTCTGAATAACGCTCAGAACTATGAAAAGGAAGTGAAATGACCCGGGCTCGAACGCTGAAATCGTCCGCCCTAACCGAGCTGGTCCATCAGCACTTCAAACAGCATTTTGCTCTTCGGGTCTATCCTCGCGACGATCCGGCCCTCCACGAAAATCCTTATCATGCCATCCTCGCCAGAGACCGTGACCCCCCTCGCCTTGGTCGCCGCGGTCATTGCCGCAACCGCCTGGTGCCTAGTCCCCAGACCGCGCGGGAGGTCGACCTTGGCATCCGCGGTTAGATAGCGGCTCGCCGCAACTACATGGCCGCTGTCAGCCACAACGAATGCCCCATCAAGAAACGCGTATTTTTTGATGACCTCCCTGTCCTTCTCGTTGTTCACAAAAATTTGGTGCCCCTCAAACGGGTTCGGGGAGAGCTCCGTGGAATTTTTCAAAACCGCATCGGCATCTCCAACGACGAAGCCGGCGCCGTGCAAAAACCTGTGCTCGCGTTCGCGCCCGAGTTCGACCGCAAGCTCGACGACCGCCTCCATGATGGGGTCCCCCTCTATCACCTCGACGACCCTCGCCTCCGGCTCGGTTATGTGATAGATGAAAATGGTATCGGTGCCCCCTGGTGTGGCGGCATCCCCGACCAAGCACACGAGGTGCTCACCCTGCCAGAAAATTTGCTCGCGCAGCCCCCTCCACACCGCGTGCTGGATTTGGCCCATCCTGCTCGGGGCCCTAAGCGCCAGCTTTATGATCTTTGCGTACGGATTTCGCTTCAACCGCTCGTACGCCTCCTGGTTGGGCGTTGCCGCGACGTACTTGATTCTTTTTCTGGAAAACCCGACCGCGCGTTTGAGCATCGAACT
>DYFS01000051.1 GCA_020725055.1 Candidatus Hadarchaeum sp.
TCTAAATCTAGCAACAAACCCCTCTGGAGTTATCCAACTGGCGGTAGAGTCCGCTCGGTCGCGATTTCATCGGATGGCCGCTACGTGGCAGCTGGAAGCGAGGATCACAGAGTTTACTTCTTCAGAAAAATCGACTGAGGTAATCAGCCCTCGAGCAACTCGCGCAACTTCATTCGTCCCTCGCTTTTTTCGATTGGAATCGCTTTGAGCCCCATCTTCTCTGCCACCGTCGCTATCCCTTCATCCGCGGTAAGGAGGAAATCACAACTTTCCGCTTGTGATGTTTTGAGTTGAAGGGCATCCGCCTGGTACATGTGCTCATCCAAGATGGTCTTCCAGCATTCGAGCAGCACTCCCGCAGAAACTGGCGCCAGCGTGAGGCCACCTCGCTCTGCCAAGTCTATGGTTTCACTGAAAAAATTCTGTAAGGTCCTGCTGAACCTTCTCCCATCGAGTTCCCTTCTCTGTTTTCGCTTGTCAAAGGCGCCTAAACACTCGCCGACGTTCCAGAAAGATGACACGAGTCGATTTGGTCCTAAAGTCGCCTTCTCGAACACGAGGTCCATTTCGGGGGAGCCTTCCTCAGTCAAGTATCTCTTGACCCATGCGCTGGAATCGAGGTAGAACCTCAAGGTCTAGCCCTCATTTCTCTGATGATCCAGAGGGAGCTCGTAGGCATCTTCGGCCTTCCTCGCACTATTTCCTCTCCAGAAACCCTCCTTATCCGGATACCAAGAGATTCGGCGCTTTTTCTCAGGGCCAAGAGTGGAAGGTTTGCCCTGAGTGATTCGTTGACCTCACGACTCAACTCACGTAACGTGCCATGCTTCCTAAAGGTCAAGTTCTTCATTTCGTTCCAAGTTTCCTCATCCACATAGACGCCTACCTTCATTTGACCACCATACTTATTTAGTACTATACCACTATTTAAAGATTCGCAGCTAACCTTTTGGGAATGCAACGTTGAGGAGAAACTGATGAAAAAGCTCGGTTTGATCGTTAACCCGATCGCAGGCATGGGCGGCAGGGTAGGCCTGAAGGGAACCGATGGCCCCGAAATTGTCGCCAGGGCGCGAGAGCTGGGGGCCGAGCCCGTGGCGCCAGCTCGAGCGGTTGAGGCCATGCGCGCGTTGAAACGCTTCAATCTGGATTTCGAGCTTCTGACATACCCGGCCGAGATGGGAGAGGATGAGGCGAGGGAGGCGGGGTTCAGCCCAGAGGTCATGGGGAAGATCATTTCAGGCCAAACGACAGCTCAAGACACAATCCGTGCGGCCAAGGAGATGTCAAAGAGAGGTGTCAATTTGATCCTTTTGGTCGGGGGCGACGGCACTATGAGGGACGCCATCGGTGCGGTGGGAACGGCGACACCCCTGCTGGGGGTTCCGGCCGGCGTTAAACTTCACAGCGCGGCCTTCGCCAACACCCCTGAAGCCGCTGCCGAGGTCGCCGCTCGTTTTTTCAGGGAGGGGCTGCCGCTCCACGAGGCGGAGGTGATGGACATCGACGAGGAGGCCTACCGCGAGGGAAGGCTGGTGGCGAGGCTCGAGGGCTATGCGCGAGTTCCTTACGAGCCGACGATGGTGCAGGCGACGAAGGAGGGGAGTACCGGGCTTGAGCTCGTGGACCAGAAAGCCATCGCGCGCTGGGTGATGGAGCTCATGGAACGCGAGCGTATGTACGCACTCGGCCCGGGCACCACCACGCGGGCCGTGGCGGAGGAGCTCGGCATTTACGACTCAACACTGCTAGGCGTCGATCTGATCGAGGATTATAAGCTCGTAGCGAAGGATGCGAACGAAAAGCAGATCCTGAAGGCGATCGAGGGCAAACCAGCGACGATCATCGTGAGCCCGATCGGGAACCAGGGTTTCATCTTGGGGCGGGGGAACCAGCAGCTCAGCCCGGCAGTGGTGAGAAAAGTCGGCAAAGAAAATGTTTTGGTCATCGCCACGCCGCAAAAGTTGTCATCGACACCAACGTTGAAAGTTGATACAGGAGATGCAAAACTAGATGATGAATTTCGCGGTTACATAAAAGTGATTACTGGATACCGCCAATCGCACATGGTCAAAGTCGTCTAATTTTTTATGTTACATATGTAACAGTAAAAATCACCGGTAAAGTTTTTTTCGGCAGTTTTCGCAGAGGAGCGGCGCCTTTCTGTCGACTTCACCGATGCTGTTAGAGAAACTCATAACGCATTTTGGGTTCTGGCAGTGTCCGAGCCCAAACGAGTGCCCGAGCTCGTGGATCGCCTCCTTGGTTGTCCGCTCGAGCAGCAGTTCGTAGTCCGAGGGCAAACCATAGAAAGCTGAGTCGAGACGGCAGATGGACACGATTGCAACACTCCCAGGACATTGCGCTTCCCCAAAAACAAAATTCAGCGTACCATGAAACAGGTCGGCGCCAGTGAGGGCGAGCACCTTGTCATCCTTGACCATTTTGCGCCGCAGGTAATCGAGCAGAATATCCGCGTTGTGCTGCCCCCGAAGCTGGTCGTAGGCGGCGGGGGGCATCTCGAGTGCGGCGCCGACCCCGCAGTCCTCGATGAGCAACGCATAGGCCTCCATGAGCTTGATGGGAAGGTCCTGCAGCAGCTTTTCTGGGACTTCACCAACGGCAACGATTTTGATGATCAAGCCGGCACCAATCTGATTTCGCGTCCAAGTATTTTTGCTTTCACCTTTGCGGCCAAGTATGCGTTTAAGAGGGGCCAAATCAGAAAAGAGATGAGGTTCAACTTGCGGCGCTTCCTGATCATGCTCGCCCTTGCGGCGCTCGCGTGCAGCCCGGCGTTGGTCAGCTCGAGCGTGGATGCTCCAGCCGGCCGAGCCTATGGTCACGTGGAAAACATCGTCCGCATCGGGTCGCGCCTCGCGGGCACCCAGGCCGAGGCGATCGCGGCCAGCTACATTGAGAACGAGTTCCGCTCCTACGGTTTGGAGGTGTGGGTTGAGAACTTTGTGGTTGCGAACACCTATGCGCTCGAGGAAAACCGCCTCTCGGTGTTGCAGCCCCGGCAAGAGAACCTGACGTGCATCCCGGTCGTGTACTCCATGTCAGGCACCGTGAGGGGGCAACTCGCATGCGTGAGGGGCGAGCCCTGGGACGAGGAACTGCTACGCGGGTGCGTGGTGCTGGTAGAAAGGTCGGAACTCACCCGTAAACTCGTCGACCTGCCGCCCTTGGCCATCATAACTTACCTCGAAAATGCGCCGGCGAAGTCCGAAATATGGTTCAAGCCCCCCGGGGCGCCGATGGTCGGGATTTCGAGCTCGGATGCGCACCGGTTGATCGGGCTCCTCGCCGCAGGTCGGGTTGAGGTTGAGCTTCGGTTGGTGGCGAGCGCCCCACCGAGTACCTCACAAAACGTTGTGGCGCGCCTGCCGGGCGAAAGCGATGAAACGATACTCGTGACCGCGCACCACGACTCGGTCCTGACCCCGGGCGCGGTCGATGATGCTTCTGGGGTGGCTGTCGTGCTCGAGGTCGCCCGCGGGCTCTCGACAACGAGGCTACAGCGCACGATTATGTTCGCGTCGTTCGGCGGTGAAGAGTTCGGGTTGTTAGGGAGCGCCGATTTCGTGAGCAGGCACAAAGCCGAGAAAATCGTCGCGGTGGTCATCTTTGACTGCATCGGGACCGGGCCGGACGACGGGCTACGCGTTGGCATGGAGGGACCTCCGCCGTACGCAACGACCGGGTGGCTCGACGCCTACGTTCGGATGGTGGCGGAGAACCTCGGGTTTCAGACGCGGGCCGAGCACGTCGGTGAGGTGCACGGGTACTCAGACCACGTGAGCTTCACCAATGCGGATCTCCCGGCGACATGGGTGTACTGGGTCAACCCGACTGGCTACGATGTGATAGGACCAATCCACACCCTGGCCGATGACATGGGTGCGGTCGATGCCCTCAGGTTGCAGCAGGCGATAACCCTCGGCACCGAGCTGGTTCGAAGGTTGGCGGTCGAGGATTTGGAGGCGTGGCGGTGGAGGTACGCGCTCCCGATGAGGGTGGCGATTTTCACTGTGACCGTGCTCGGTGTCGCGGCGGTTTCGATAGGCTCAAGTTGCTTCGCTCGCTACCGCCGCGGTTGGACATGGTGCCGCGCGGCATTTGTGGCTGTGGGAGCGGTGGGAGCGAGCGCTCTGATCGCCGGGGCCCTGCTCCTGTTCTAACGTTGGTGTTTTATCTTCGGGTGTGAAAATCAGTGTTGGGGGGAGGATGTTCAGAGAGATTTTTGAGGAGGAGCTCGCGCGCAAAACGGTTTTCAAGGACCCGGGAAAGCTCTTGCCAGATTACGTGCCAAAAGCGCTCGTGCACCGCGACGAGGAGTTCAGGCAGCTGACGCGCGTCTTCAGGCCGGCCATCGAGAGCAGGGTTGGTCAGCGTGTGCTCATCACCGGGAGTGTCGGCGTCGGCAAGACGGTGCTCGCGATGAAATTCGGTGAGGAGCTCGCGGCTGCGGCGAAGAAGCGCGACATGAGGCTCGATTTTATCCACATCAACTGCAGAAAGCAGCGCTCGCCGCACATGATCATGCAGGAGCTCGCGAACCGCTACCTGAAGCTTCCTCCGAGGGGTTTTTCCCCGGAGGAGCTCCTGAAAGAAAGCACGAGGTGGTTAGAGAAACACGACGCCTACCTCGCCCTTGCCCTCGATGAGCTCGACTTCTTCATCCAGCAGAACGGCCCAGACCTGCTCTACTCGCTCACCCGCTCGGGGGAGGAGCTCGGCGCTTTGGGGCGCATCAGCCTCCTCGCTATTGCCCGGGACCAGAGCTTCCTGCGCTCGCTCGACGCTGCGACCCAGAGTACCTTCATGCACAACGTCGTCCAGCTCGACCGCTACTCGGCGGAGCAGCTCGCCGACATCATGAACGCGCGCGTCAAGGAGGCGTTCAAGGTGGGGGTGGTGGAGGATGACACGGTCTCGCTGATTGCGGACATCGCGGCGCGCTGGGGCGATGCTAGGCTTGCACTCGAGCTGCTCTGGCGCGCGGGCATGCTTGCAGACAACGAGGGTACCAGCGCAGTAACTCCCGAGCACGCGCGCAAGGCGAAGGCCGAGGTCCACCCGGAGGTGAGGAAGGAGGCGCTCGGCGAGCTACAGCTGCACGAGCAGCTGGCTTTGCTTGCGCTGGCAAGAAGGCTGAGGATTTCCGAGCGGGCGTACGCGCTCACTGGTGAACTTGAAACAGCTTACCGCGTCGTCTGCGAAGAGTACGGGGAGAAGCCTAGGTCGCACACCCAGCTCTGGGGGTACCTCAAGCGCGCGGAAGAGCTTGGCGTGGTCGACCTCCGGTTCACGGGCAAGGGGCGGCGCGGGCTGAGCCAAAAGATAAGCATAAGCGTCCCGGATGTGCCAGTAGCGGTGCTCGAGGGTGAGCTCGAGCGTCTGCTCAAGGCGCGCAGCAAAGCGTAAATGTTTGATTGCCAACGTTTTCTCGGGGTCGTGGGGTAGCCTGGTCTATCCTACTGGCTTCGGGGCCTCCGGGCGGAAAAGCCAGTGACCCGAGTTCGAATCTCGGCGACCCCACCACT
>DYFS01000052.1 GCA_020725055.1 Candidatus Hadarchaeum sp.
ACCGGGGTTGCAACGCCGTGCAACCCCTTGCTATTTGCTTTGCTTTGTTACACATAGCTGAGAAAACCCGAAAGGTTATTTAGCTGCCCCCGGCGTTTATCCGTTGGCGTCAACGAATGAGAAAATGGGAAGATGAGACGCTCGCCTGAGTTGTTCGTGCTGGTGCTCGCGGCGCTGCTCCTAGTGATGGCTCCGGCCAAGGCCAGCCCGGATGTTTTTGTCGACGAAGACTTCGCCACGGGCAGCTATTCCGGTGACGCAATCGTAATCGACGACGATGTGCACCTCGCGATGAGGCAGACCTGGGTGCAGACGCTTTCCACGGATTTCCAGCGGTGGCGAGAGAACGAAAATGTCGCCTCCAGGAAGCCCGGTGATGTGCGGCTGGCGACGGCGGGCGACAGGTGGGTGGAGAAGCGGTACGCGCCCCAGAAGGGAGGGCACGGGGAAGCCATCGTGGGCGCCGGCGGCTACATCTACCTCGCCAAACAGCTCACCAAAGCCTACCCAGCGTACCTTCACCGTTACGATCCGGCGGGCGACAACTGGACGGAGGACTCGCTCGCCGTGCCTCCCGAGAATTTCAAGTCGGGCACCGCCTTGGCTTGGGACAACGGCGGTTACATCTACGCGCTGCTTGGCGGCGCCTCCACGGACATAGATTCGACCGGGCGCCACTACTTCTCCCGCTACAGCATAAGCGGCGATAGCTGGGCCGCGCTGGCGGGCACGTCAGGCATCAACCCCAGGGGGCAAGGTGCGGGCGACGCGATGGTGTGGGTGCCCGACGCGGCGCTCGGCGTCGGCGATGACAACTACATCTACGCGATAGTGGGGAGCGCGAAGCACAAGCCGGCGGGGCTCGGGCGCTACAGTATCAAGGACAACGCGTGGGTGTCGAAAAAGAGCCCCCCTGCTGGTGTGGACGATGGCTGCTCCCTCACCTGGGCGGGGGGCAAATACCTGTACGCGCTCCGTGGCGAGTATTACGAAACCTCCCCCCTCTACGACTTCTGGCGCTACGACATGGAGAACGACACATGGGCGGATATGGCGCGCCCCTACCTGTGGGCGCCCGGAGGTACTGGTGATGGCGCCTCGTTGCTCTGGATGGGCGGCAGCCGGGCCGATTTCATCTGCGCGCTCAGCGGCGCCTCCTACGACGAGAACTGCAGGCGCCTCTTCTCATGTTATAGCATCTCAGCCAATTCTTGGATCAGGCTGGCGAATCTCCCCATGGGCGTTGGCTATTACGTTGGCAACAGACTGGGGCGCGCGGGCGACAACCTCTACTGCTGGAGGGGCACGAGGGACGATACCGAGGGGGCCGGGGACAGGTTCTGGGTGTATGAATTCCCGGAGTACCCCCTGAGCGGCATGTTCACTTCAATGGTATTCGACGCCGGTACGGGGGTTCTTGTTTGGGAGAACATCTGGTGGAGCGGTGCTACGCCTACCGGAACCTCCCTTAGGGTTTACGTGCGCACGGGCGATACCCCGGCCCCGGATGCGAGCTGGTCAAGCTGGGCCGAAGTGGTGAAGGGTTCACGCCCGACGACCAGGCGCACCCGCTACATCCAGTACAAAGTAGGGATGTCCACATCCGATAACGTGAAAACGCCGGTACTGTACGAGGTGCGCGTCACCTACGTGGCGTCTTTGGTGGCGTGCGAGTGGGTCCAGCACGAGTGGGGGCGCTCAACTACTCCAAGCCTGCAGGTCGGTAAGTGGGACAGCACCTACGATAACTTCTACCGGGCCGAGAACCTGGACGTGAGCGAGGTGGAGGAGGTCAGGCTCAGCAGCGCGACAGACGTTGTTTACGGCAGCGCGTTCGCGGTGAGATCGGATTCCACAGCCACGACGAATCTCAAGGCGTCGAACCGAAAGGTGTCGCTGAGGTTCGTCGCGCAGAAGACCGGGGAGCTCGATAACATCAGGGTGCGCCTCATCAAGGGTGGGCCAGAGAATCTCGATTGGACCTTCAGGCTCGAGAACGACGATGGCACCGATGATCACCTCCCGAGCGGCACGTTGGCATGGGGTGGGGCGCAGGCGACCGTGAAGGTAACCGCGAGCGGCATGTGGATCGCGAACATCACAAACGGCACGCTCGAGAACGGGCGCATCTACCACGTGGTTATCGTCCCCGAAAACACCCCAAGCAGCGAGAACTACGTCAACCCCAACACCACCCTGCCGTTCAACGACACGTGGATAGGGGGTGTGACGACCAACGAGAACCGGAACGTATGCTTCTACGACGGTAGCGGGTGGATAAACAAAGACCGCGAGCCCGTGTACGTGCTCGACTACGCGGACGGCACCTACGAGGGGAACCCGTACTACACCTACTACACCACGTACTACGAAGTTAACGCCGACAATTACCTGGGGGAGAACATCACCGTGACGGGTGGCGATAAAAACTTCCAGAGGGTCGCGGTTTACCTCAGGAAGGTCGGCGCCCCACCCGACCTCCGCTTCAGAATCATCGACGGCGCGGGCACGACGGTAGCGGAGGACAACTTTCCCGCAGCCAGTACCCCGACGAGCTGGGGGTGGGTGGAGAGGGACCTCGGCGATTTGATCACGCTGAGGGATAACTCCAAGTACAGGTTCCACTTGTGGACGGGAGGGGACGCGAGCAACAAGTACCAGGTTTCCATACCTGACACCTACGTCGGTGTTCCTTACCCGGGCCTGACGTACGACGGGGAGAACTCGGTGTTCTGCTACTCGACCGACGCGGGGGCTAGCTGGTCGACGGCTGGGGACCGCGACCTCGCGTTCAAGTTCCTCCCGCCGCGCCGGTACAAGCTCTCTGCCGAACTCCACTCATCGATTTACGACGCTGGGCAGGTCGTCAGCTGGCGGACCATAAACTGGGAGGCCAGCGCGCCGAGCGGGAAGGCGAGCAAGGCGAGACGGGTCAGCGCGGAGCCTGTAAGGCTGGTCGACGGGAGCGAGCGCGTGGGTTCGACCGCCAGCTCGTATTTTGATGCCAGGCGTAAGGACAACGTCTACGAGAACATCTCTGAGACAGCCCTGTACGGCGAGAACGCGTACAGCGAGAGCGAGGGCCCATCGAGCACGACTAGCTTGACGTTCGTGGACAAAACCACCCTGACGTTCACGCCACCGAAAGGCGATAAATACATGATCACCGCGAGCGCCCTGGTGACGGCCACATACGTCTCCGCCACAGATCGCGGCCAAGTTGATGTGCAGTTGGTCGGGGATGGTGTCGTGTACGCGGTGGAGAATTTCACGCCGAAGGATAAAACCGATAACTACGCGTTCGCCGCCCACAAGGTGGTCTACCTCGACAACACTACTCACGTGTTCAAGATCCAATACAGGAGTGCGGTCGCCGACAACGAGGCGAAAATAAAGCAGGCGAGGATATGGGCGAAGAGGATTGCGGTTGAGAATGTCGAGAACGAACCCCCAGACTCAACGACCTCAACCACATACGAGAGCCGCGTCACCCTGAGTTTCACACCTCCAAGCGCGGGGGATTACCTGTTGCTCGCCACCGCTGATTTCGCTGGCTCCAGCACCAGCTATTCCACTTTTGTCAGGTTGTTCGACGCGGACGTCATTGAGAACGAGAACATAGCTGAAAGCCAAAGGGAGCCGACTGTGGTGACCGACAACTACTCCTTTGCAACCATGAAAAAATTGGGGCTCCCCGCCTCCACGCGCACCTTCAAGCTCCAATATCGCACCTCGGGAGCGACCGCGTGGATAAGGAACGCGAGGCTCACCGCGATAAGGGCGGATGACCTTGGCGCAATCCGGTATGAGGAGAACGACGCCGTGGTCTCGGACAACTCCGGCAGCTGGATAACCCGCGTCACGCTGTCTTTCACACCGGCAAGCACGCAGGACTACCTGGTAATAACTTCGGCTATGGTGAGAAGGAACGCGGCTGGTGCCAGGGTCGAGGCGAGGCTGCTGCACGGGAGCACGGATCTGGCGACGAAACTCTACACCGCGCAGGATGCCACCGACTACGCCTCGTTCTTCGCGTGCAAGAAGGTCGAACTGGCCGCGGGCACGACCGAGAACTTCTTCATCCAGTGGAGGACTCCAGCGGCGGCAGCGACACACGCGTTCATCAAGCAGGCGAGGATCGTCGCGATACCCGCCCCCCGCACCATGAACTGGGAGCACCGTATCACGGGCGTGGAGAACACCCTCGAGAACTGCAAGGTGCGCATCTATGGCTACTCGGGGGGCGATGAGAACGTCGGCATCTACATCTGGCGCCAAAGCGCGCTGAGCTGGGAGTTCGTGGACAACTTGCCGACCTCCGAGAACTGGAGGGAGGGGAGCCTCGACAACGTCAACAACTACCTCGTGGGCAACGAAAACGTGTGCATAAAGTACGGCGACTGGGTGGACAACGACAACGTCATGGCAACGATCCGCATCGACTACTGCGCGCTCGAGGGGCTGAAACCCTACTCGACGGCGGTGCGGGTGTGGACGAGGAGCGGCACCGATGGGAACCCGTACGACGAGCCATCCCCGCCCGATAACTGGAGCGGATGGGTCGAGAGCGCGAGCGGCGACAACCTGCCGTGGGAGAACCGCTACCTCCAGCACCGCTTCACCCTCTCGACGGACGACCCCGACTTCTCTCCCGTGATGCGCGGGGTTAGCATGGTGAACTTCGACGCCTTCGCGGAGCGCAGCGGCACCTTCACGAGCCAGGTGCTCGATTTGGGCTACGTTGACGACTGGGGCAACCTCACCCCGCGGGTGACGGCGCCTTCAGGCACCTCGGTCTCCCTCGCAACCCGCAGCTCGGAGGACGGCAGGGGGTGGTCGGATTGGAAGGAGCTGGGGGCGCGCGCGATCCGGAGCCCGATCTACGGGCGGTGCTGCCTGCAGGTTCGGGCGACGCTGCGGGGGCGGGGCAGCACCACGCCAACGTTGCATAGCTACACCATCAACTACACGCCCGACCGAACGCCGCCAGCGATCAGCCCGACCTCGCCAGAGCAGGATTTCACCGCGAGCGAGGACCGCGTGTGGGTGGGCGGCAGGCTGAGCGATTCAAACCCCGTGGTCGAGCTCAGGGTGAACGGCCGCCCCATCACGCCAACGGTCAAGATGCTTGGCGATAGCCCGTCGAGCGTGGAGTTCGGCACTTGGGTAAGGCTGAGCGGCGGCCAGAACACCATTCGCATCACCGCGCGCGATATAGCTGGGAATGAGGGCAGGCGCGAGCTTCAGGGCACCTACACGCCGCCCGAGATCCCCGGGGTGGTGAAGCCGGGGGTGACCGAGTACCCGCTCGAGGGGGTCGTCCTCGTGGCTGCAGTGGGCGCAATGATTGTGGTGGTTTTGGTGCTTCTGAAGCGCTTTCTACCGGCAAAGCTTTCAGAACTCACCCGCATAGTCTCAAGGCATAGAAAAATGCAACGCGCGCGGGTGGACAGGAACTCTCGAGTTCCGGTTGCATAGATCAACCTCCTTTACATCTTCTCCTCTCACCAAATCCTCAAATCGATGGGGCCGGG
>DYFS01000053.1 GCA_020725055.1 Candidatus Hadarchaeum sp.
TCCTGTTTGTCGGCTGCATCGGGTTCTGGCTCTCGCGCCATCGGGACGCGTTGGCATTGCTCAGCCCCCGTCGCGCGTGGAAGACCGCCAAGCAGATGACCAAGACGGACTGGCAGATATTCATCATCGCCTCGTTTGCTTTGATTATAGTTGCCATGCTTCTGATTTCATTTACTACTGACTTGACCGTGCGAATAACGGGAAGCCCGCTCGTCGTACCTGATGAACACCCAGTAGTCACGACGGCCTCTTTATGCATTCCCTTAGTGTTTTTGCTGATGGCGGTACTCCCTGTGTTTGAGGAGTGGATATGGCGGGGCATCGTGCTTGAGCGGCTGAGGCGCAGGCTCCCGCTTTTTAGCGCGGTTATGATTTCATCGTTCGGGTTCGGCCTTATGCATCTAATGAACCAAGGGACATTGTTTTGGGCGTTTCTTCCTCCCGTAATAGGCGGCTTCATCTTCTCGGCAGCGTATTTGGCGGACGGGCTGAAGTGCGCCATTCTCACCCACAGCGGGTACAACTTTGCGATGCTCAGCATACTCTTTTTCTAGGAATAATTTTGATTTCCTTTATAATTATAAGTTATTTGAGAGTGGGGTTGTGGTTTAGATCGGTTTAGACCAAGGTTAAATCAAATAAACCAACGGAATTAGCTATTCTATCGGGAAATGATGGCGACAATTGAAGAAGTCAAGAAAGCGTTGGAAGATTATCTAGCTGTTAGATGTACGGACACGACGAAAGTCACGTATCTTCAAAGGTTCAATCGGATACTTGCGATTTCACCCAGCCTTGTGCAGAACATCCAGCAGCCGTCGGGGATAGAGGTGATGGCGGTCTTGGCGGAACTCAAGCGGCAAGGGTTTGAGCCCGCGACTCTCCGCTCATATCACTACTTTTTAAAATCGCTGTGCAAACGGTGTATGCGGGGGAACTGGCCTCTCGGTGCGCAGGACATCCCCCCCCTTCCCGCCGAGCAAAGACAGCCCACGATGGCGACGGAGCTGATAATGAGGATGGTGGAGCGCATGAAGGATTGCCCCGACTTGGCCGCCCGCACACGTTTCGCAATATCCACGACCTACGGGGCCAGACGAATCGAGCTGGGGGATTTGGACAAAAATACCATAGACCTCGAAAGGGGAGTGATCAGAATCAAGACGCGGAAACATGGGGACATTCGGACGCATATCATCCCAAATGAAATCAAGCCCCACCTCTACCCCGACAAGCTGGTGCCGCTCGACGCCTGGCAGATGTCTGAACTGTTCAAGAGAATAGAGGAGTACTGCGGATTCAAGCACTACGCCAACTTCGGCTGGCATTCAATCCGAAGGAGGCTGGCAACCTGGCTCGATGACCGCGATGTGAGCGAATCCGATATTTTCAAGTTTATGCGGTGGAAGCGCAGGCGCACCATCCTCGACACCTACATCGTGAGAACCGCAATGGAAACGGACAAGAAGCTGGCGGAAGTTGACCAGAGAATATTCAAGATTCACCCGTTTCTTCCGATCTGGGCGGCTCCTCGGGGAGATACCCCGCCTTCTCCAAGTCCCTCATCTTCTCCAGCGAGTCCCGCATGAGCTTCTTCGCCTCGGCGGCATATCTGTCTCTAAGCGGCTTGTACCAGTCGAAGTAGAAATCACTAGGCAAAAAGGCGCTGAAATGATCCCTGAAAATCTCCTTGACGCCAGTTTTCCTCATATCGGGGAGTATCCACTGCTTGTACGCCTTCGCCACCCGCTGCTTTCTGATGTAAGGATGATCAGGCATTGTGCTTGGCCCGGTTGGCCCCCCTCCCTTGATTATTTTGATATTGATGGCGTCCGGCAACCCGCGAACCTTCGTGATGACCCAAGTCGGCAGGGGGGTCGTGATGACGAGCGCGGCTAAATCTGTTCGCGCTACGTTGAGATATTTGCCGACATTTTTAACGAAAGGGTTCCAGAAATCGAGGGCATGAAGCCACAACCCGCCATCGTCCCAGATTAGTGCTTTATCCCGTTTGTTCATGCTCAAGCAGCGCTTAACGAAATCTTTCGGATGGAATACAACCCGCTCCTTGACAGCCTCCCAGTTCGGCTTCCCGCTCTCGCCATATACCTCGGCCACCACCTTCATCGCATACGCCGACTTACCAACGCCAAGTGGCCCGTAGATTAAGATTGGGATGAACTCGTCACGCTCGTAGAGGTCATTAATGATTCTGGTGAGTTGAAATGGCATTCACTCACGCCCCACCCTGACAAACCGCTGCTTCTCCAACATTCCTGCATCATCCAGTGCTTTGACTATTGTCTTGTACAGCTTGTCCGCATTTTCGCGCTCTATCGCTGCAATCCTCGCCTGGTAATAGTTTGCCTTGTCAATCGGGTTCGACAGCGTTTGTAGTTCTTCTTGTAGCTTCTTGACCCCATCCTCCACCGTTGCTTGGATTTCATCGTAGGTGGGCTTCACTTTTTCAAGAAGCTTCTGCGACAGGGTGTCGTAGAACGTCATCACCGCCTCCGAATATGCCGCTAAATTACCCGCGTTCCTCGCATGGCAGCAGTCGTTTAACCTGAGCATCAGTATGCCCTCGTAGTTGAGCCTCGATGTAGTTTCCCGCAATATTTCTTCCATGTCCTCACCTCCTATCCGAGTATTCCTGATTTGGTGATCAGGATTGCTAAGAAGCCTAACCCTATGCAAACCATGATGATGAACATACCCCACTTCGCAGGGTCTCGCTCTCTTGCCACCCTGTCTTCCTGCACTGCCCTGCTCATCGCGGCTTTGATAAGGAGCGGAGATCGGTGCTTTTCAATCCCCTTCGTTACTTCGCTCAACTTGACCAGCGTACCGTTGTACCTCACCTTTGTCGCACTATTCTCCATCTTAACATATTCGGCTGGATTGTTGATGTTTTTGTTGTCTTCCTCCGCTGCCGCCGCTATTTGTGCCTCGGTCATCACAAACTCGTTGGGCACGGCAAGCCCTACCCTGATGCCCCCCAACGGTTTTACCCTGAACGTCTTCCCGAACACCCGCATGTCCTTTGTCTCAATTGTTTCAGGGTTATCTTTTGTGACCACCGGGGCCGTGTAGTGCGTATCATTGTCCACAATTAGAAACGTTCTCTGGCGCAGCCGTGCAATCCCCATCCGCAGCGGGACTCCTCGCACCACCAAAAAGAGGAACATCAGGATGCATAAAAGCCCCAACGCGAGGCTCTGCCACGCGAGTTCCATCATGGTGGTGTCTCCTGCGGTGTTTGCTCGGATTCACCGCCGAACAGCCTGCGCTTGACGCCAGTGAAAAAGCCCGGCGCTTCTCGTGGCCGTCCCTGCGACTCGTAGACGCGTTGCGTAGTCAGCTCCTTCGTCGTGAAACCGTCTTTTGACATCGTGAGTTGGCCGTGCAGCACCGCTTCTGCCTCAGGTTCCTTCAACAATTCGTCATCCGTTATCCCATCGAGCGCAGCCTTGAGGTCTAGATATTTTTGAAAACGCAGCATGTAGAGCTTGCGATCACGCTCGTCGAAGTTGCCGAACACGCCGAAACGGTTGAGGAACTTGCCGAGGTGAGATGCTACGTTATCGTCAAACCCCTCATCGCTGGTGCGGTAAGTGAGCGTCGCTAAATCAGGGTATAATGTCATCACTTGCTCAGTTGGCTGCCTCGCCATCGCATCGCCCTGTTTCAATTTTTCCTCTGCCTTGCGCGTCATCATTTTTTACACCCCAACCTTCCCTTTAAAGAGAAGCACCACCGCGTGGAACAGCATCACGAAACCCAATAATATGAATAGCCACGCTATCATCGCCTCCGCCCCGGCGAAGGTTTGCACTCCTGTCACGACCGTGTTCTCAGCGGTAGAATAAAATTGATAGGGGATGCCGATGCTGAAGCTCCCAGCCCCAGCGGCAAGCCACATCATACATGCGACAATCGAGTTGAGGACGCCCTCACGCCAGAACGACAGGGCGGTAAAGAAGCAGGCGAGACCGACTACGAGGGCGACGACTAGCAATATCACTTTTTACCCTCTTTTGGCTTTTCTGTTATCTCGATGATAATGCGATGCTTATTGAGGTCTTCCTTGAAAACCAGTTGATCCCCGCTCTTGATGTTGAAGCGTCGCGCGAGGCCCATCGGGATGATGATTGCGTTGGAGCGGTAGAGGCGACCCGTGCCCCACACTTGGCAACGCGCCCAGAAAAGCTCGTTCGGATTGGTCTGCTCGTCTGGCATGATATTCCTAACAGTAATTAAAATTCTTTGGTTTATATCGATTTAGACCAGCCTCAAAAAAAGGGAAAACCCCCGAACTTGCGCGTTTGTCCGGGGCTATTCTCATGTACCGCCTCTGCCAAACGACCATATTAGCAAGAACACTATTCCGACGAGCGCGAGTATCGGCAGGATGGCAAATACAATCGCACCAATGGTGCTGATGCCCGTGGCAGTCTTTTCGCCGACGGATTTCTCATAGGATTGTATTGTCAAGCTTGCGTCGTCGAACTCGACCATGAGGTGAGTACCTACCCCTCCAAGCAGTTCGGCTCGGAGATAGAGCCGGTATGCCCCAGTCGCGGTGATATGGCTCTTGATGTCGTTTTCAATGGTTGTCCAAGTCGTCGTGCGCTCCGTGAGGGACACACTGTACAAAACCACGTTCTCCACCCCGCACTTGTCCAAGACCATCTTCACGACGACCGATTTTAGCCTCACGTCGCTTTTCAGGCGGTACTTGAACGTGGCGGTCGCAACCTTGATTTCGTCGTACAGTTTCGGAACGGTCACGCCTTGGTGCCACACGCCGTTGTCGGTTACGGCGTCGGCGTCGGTCGTGATCGTCGCAATATACCCTTCGGAGTTCCATTCGTTCTTCGCATTTCCCATGACGTAGTTATCCCATCCCGCCGTGCCGGTGGTGAAGTCCGAGTTCGTGGTTTTATTTTCATGAGTCGTCCCAGTTCCAGTCACCGATTCCTCTGTCTTCTCGTGTATTGTTGCGAACACTAGCCCCCCGA
>DYFS01000004.1 GCA_020725055.1 Candidatus Hadarchaeum sp.
TGCACGGCTACCTGTTCTCTCTTTATAAACCACCTCCGCGCAAATGCTCGGCGGGTAAATGGAGGGGATAACTAAGATGAGCTTGCTGTGCTCGCTAGCCGGATTGGCGGCGCTCTACGCAGGCGCGGTGCAAATGCAGCCCTCGGTGACCGCGATCGCAAAGCTCGACAACGATTTCCTCGGACTCAAGGTCATCGTCTCCGGCCAAGTTGTGGATCTGCGCGAGTCCAACGGCCACCTGTTCTTGAAACTGAAGGATGACTCCGGCGGCATGGTTTCGGTGCCTGTCTTCTCACGGATCCGCTCCCAGCTCGGGGGGCCAGTCGAGCTGCTCGACGTGGTGCAGGTGACCGGAGTGGTGAAGGAGTACAACGGCGAACTGGAGGTTCTGCCCGGGAAGGCTGGCGACATCGTCGTCGTGCGCTCTCCGTGCGCGGCCATCTCCACACTCAGCGAGGAAAATCTCGGTGCCCTCGTCAAGGTGCGGGGAGTCGTGGTAGAGCGGGAGATCGTCGGCAGGGGCAACCTGGTCCTGGCAATGAGGGAGGACGGGTGCCAACTGCGGGTGTTCGTGCCGGCTTCCGTCG
Organism: Candidatus Hadarchaeum sp.; assembly: GCA_020725055.1. Taxonomy (GTDB): domain Archaea; phylum Hadarchaeota; class Hadarchaeia; order Hadarchaeales; family Hadarchaeaceae; genus DYFS01. The sequence goes on from DYFS01000004.1 coordinate 588, forward strand.
CGAGAAACGGCTTCCCGGAGCTGCACGTGGGCTACACCGTCAAGGTGAGCGGCTGGCTCCAGCTCTACAGGGAGAAACTCGAACTCAAGCTGGGCAACGCTAGCCACATCTGCGTGCTCGAGGCGGCGTGATGCTCGAAGCCCTGGCTTACACGCTGCTGGGTGTGGGGCTGGGCGCCCCCATAGCTACAAAACGGTGGGATCAAATGCTGGAAACAGGCGGAACCCTTCATCTATGGCATCTGCCGAGAGGCAAGGTCCACGTGGGGTTAGATGAGTTTTTCAAACGCCAACTATGCGTTGCAGTAAAAGCGTTGTTCGGAGGGTGTAGAAAAGAATTTAGCAGTTTTACTAAGGGACACTTGCGGTTGGCTGAATCCGGCTCTGGATCGAGACCAAATGTTTATGCCTTGAACTCTGGCTGGGCATCCAATGCTTGAAACGCTCGCGTTCGTTGTGTTAGGCGTTGGTTTGGGTACATTCACAGGTTTGATCCCAGGCATTCACTCGAACAATATCTCCCCTTTTCTCGCCGCACTTGCTGTGGCATCCAGCCTGTCATCCATGAACCTCGCGGCCGCCGTCGTGGCGATGGCGATCACCAACGTATTCATTAGCTACATCCCATCGACCTTCCTAGGGGCCCCGGAGCCCGGGACCGAGCTCTCGGTGCTGCCAGCGCACCGCCTGCTACTCCAAGGCGAGGGCTACGAGGCGATCAAGCTCACGGCTCTCGGCTGCCTAGGTGGCTTGCTCCTAGGTGCCGCGCTGCTCCCGCCCGCGCTGTTTTTCATCTGGCCCGCCTACGGCATCCTCAAGCCGCAGATGCACTGGCTGTTGTTGGCCGTTGTCGTTGTCATGATCGCCCTCGAGCACTCCAGAGCCAGGATTGGTTGGGCAGCGCTGATCTTTCTGCTTTCGGGCTTGCTCGGCCTGCTCACCTTGGACACGAACCTGTGCGGGGGTGACAAGGCGCTGATGCCCCTTTTGTCCGGTTTGTTCGGCTTGAGCGTGTTACTGCCCAGCCTGGCGGGCAAAAATAGCCTGCCCGAGCAACGGGTCGAGGAAAAGCCGCTCGAGGTGCGGCCCAACCTCCGGCCGCTTTGCGCGGGAACTGCAGCTGGGGCCCTGACCGGTATCATTCCCGGGATAGGACCATCCCAAGGCACGGTACTCGCGCAGCTCGCGACCCGCTCGAGGGGGATGCGTGAATTCCTCGTAGCAGTGAGCGGTGTCAACACCGCGAAGGCCCTTTTCTCCTTTGTCGCTCTCTACGCCGTCGGCAGGCCTAGGAGCGGCGCAGCGGTTGCGGTTGGGCAGCTCATGGAGGTCGGCGCAAGGGAGCTCGTGTTCCTCGTCGGCGTTGCGTTGCTCGCGGGAGGGATAGCAGCCGTGCTCCACCTGAGGCTCGGGCGCCTCGCCGCAAAGCATATCTGGCGCCTGCCACACCGCGCGGTTTGCCTCGCGGTCGTTGTTGGCATCACCTGCCTAACGGTTTTTTACTCCGGCCTCATCGGCCTGCCAATCCTTGTGACCGCTACTGCAATCGGTTTACTCCCGGCGGTGACTAAAGTCAAGCGCACCCACTGCATGGGCGTGATCATGCTGCCTTGCATCCTTTACTTCGCGGGAGCAAAGGATGGTGTGCTCACAGCGTTGGGGCTTTGAGGTTCTAACCGCGTCTTCCCTTTATCAACATGGCGAGCACAGCCGCTGGAACTACAATCAGCGCGAGCCCCGCCACCAGTAAAATGCCCTTATGAACAGATGTAAGCGCACCCGTGAGTGCTTGAACAAGCGTGAAAACCCCCAACACGAGGAGAACGGGCATAAACGGCGCCGCGCTCGACTCGGTTTTGAGAAGGCGGTTGAGGCCGTCGCCGACCAACGCGCAGTAGCTTAGAATCAGTGCCGCCCCAAGCACAATCGCCGCCCAACCAGCGTGTGTTGCCGGCGTGGGCGTCGCACCCCAAAGTAACAGATACATACCTATGACAAGAACGACGATTGCCGCACCCACCTTACCGGATTGCCGCACCTCAGCCCCCAATAGAGATATTTGTAGGGGTTTAAATTGTTTTGCGGGATTGAGATGAGAGTTGCTGCCCTTTGTTCTGGAGGCAAGGATTCGTGCTATGCGCTTTGGCTGGCGGTGCAGAGGGGGCACGAAGTCGCGCAAGTAGTAGCGATGTTGCCGAAGCGGGAGGACTCTTGGATGTTTCACGCGATCAACATTCACCTCATTGACCTCTTCGCAGAGTGCGCTGGCTTGCCCATCATCAAAGCCGAGACGGGCGGGGCCAGGGAGGAGGAGCTCGAGGACCTCAAACGCGCACTCCGGGGGCTCGACGTCGGAGGTGTCGTCAGCGGCGCGGTGGCCTCGACCTACCAAAAGAGCCGCATCGACCGGATTTGCGAGGAGCTTGGTTTGGCGTCGGTAGCACCCCTTTGGGGGAGGGAGCCGGTTGAGCTCTTGCGTGAGATCATCGGCGCCGGGTTCGAAGTTATGATCACAGGCGTCGCGGCCCAGGGTTTTGATGAGGGGTGGCTGGGCAGGAAAATCGATGAAGATACGCTGCGCGATTTGATTGAGCTGAACAAGAAGCATGGGATCAACCTCGGCGGAGAGGGTGGCGAGTACGAGAGCATGGTGCTCGACGCGCCTTTCTTTCGCAAGCGCATCGAGGTGTTGGGGGCCGAGCGGGTGTGGCGGGGCACCTATGGGCACTTGCTCATCACCAACGCGAGGGTGAGGGAGAAGTAAATGGGGACGGCGCTCGTCTACTCGGAAAAGTACTTGCAGCACAGGCCGGGGCAGGGGCACCCAGAGCGGCCCGAGCGCCTTGAGGCAATCGTGGGTGCGCTGAAGCGAGCAAAACTCTGGGGGGAGCCAAACACGAAAGTGATCGAGCCAGCACTCGCGAAGCGTGAGAACATCGAGCTAGCCCACGATGCCGAGTACATAGCCTTGGTCGAGAAGCTCAGCTCGTTCGAAAAACCGCTCGACGTCGACACCTCCGTGCGCAAGAACACATTCGAGCTCGCGATGCTCGCCGCGGGGGGGGCAATCGATGCCGGGCGTGCGGTGCTATCGGGAGAAGCCTCGAACGCGTTTGCCCTCGTGCGCCCCCCTGGACATCATGCCGGTAGAAACCGCGGTGGCGGATTTTGCTACTTCAACAACCTTGCGGTGATGGTCGAGCGGCTAAAGAGGGAGTTCAAACTAAAGCGAATTTTCATCTTGGACATCGACGCCCATCACGGTAACGGTAGCCAAGATATTTTTTTCAACGACCCGAGCGTTCTCTACATGTCGTTGCACCAAGATGGGCGAACGCTTTACCCGGGGACGGGCTTCGTGGATGAATTGGGCGCTGGTGAAGGTGAGGGTTACACGGTCAATGTTCCCTTCCCTCCAGGTAGCGGTGATGCCGAATACGCGGGCGTCATGCGGGAGCTCTTCGTCCCGCTCACTAGGGAGTTTAAGCCGGAGCTCATCGCGGTTTCCGCCGGATTTGATGCCCTCGCCGATGATCCGTTGACACAGCTGGGGCTCACGACTCAAGCATACGGTTGGTTGACGAGCTGCGTGGTCGAGCAGGCGAACAGGCTCTGCGGCGGCAAAGTAGTGCTTACGCTAGAAGGCGGATATGCTTTGAAGCTCCTCGCGGATGCGGCGGTGAATGTTGTGAAAGTTCTCGTTGGGCAGGAGCTAGAGCCACCACAGGAAAGCAGGAGATTACCCGTAATCGACGAGCTCAAAAAGAAGCTAGCGAGCTACTGGCGCCTAGAACAACATCTCAAAATTGTACACACATGCGTATAATTCTGAAAGCTAAACATTTTAACGCCCGCCGCAAATCGATGCTTGTGGTAAGATGGACGAGGTTCTGAAGGCGGTGCTCAAGCGCATCAAGCCAACGCAGGCCGAGCGCAGGCAGCTCGAGCGGGTTGCTAACGAGATAGTGGCGCGAGTGAACCTAGCCTGCGCCAAGCTGGGGGTTCCGGCGCGTGGGGTGCTCGTGGGCTCAGCCGCGCGCAATACCTGGCTTCGGACCGAGCGTGACATCGACATCTTCATCCTCTTCCCCCCAGAAACCTCTCGCGAGGCCCTCGAGCAAAAGGGCTTGGCGGTCGGGTGGGAGGTGGCGGGAAAGCGCGGGAGAGAGCGGTTCGCCGAGCACCCCTACGTGACGATGGAGTTCAAGGGGTTCGAGGTCGACCTCGTCCCATGCTACGATATCGCCGACCCAAGCAAAATCAAGAGCGCCGTTGACCGCTCCCCCCACCACCAGCGTTACATCGGCAAGCACCTCACCCCCGCGCTTGCTGATGAGGCGTTGCTTTTGAAAAAGTTCATGGACGGCATCGACGTTTACGGTGCCGAGCTTAGGGTGCAGGGGTTCTCGGGCTACCTCTGCGAGTTGCTCGTGCTCCGCTACCGCACGTTCGAGGGGGTCGTCGAAGCCGCGAGCCGCTGGCCGCCGGGTGAAGCGATTGACCTGGCGAAGAGCTACCACGATGTCGGCGAAATCAAAGCCCTCTTTTCGGGGCAGCCGCTCATCATCATCGACCCGGTCGACCCGAATAGAAACGCTGCCGCAGCGGTTTCGATGCAGAACTTCGCGACCTTCGTCCGCGCGTGTCAAGATTTCATCCGCAAGCCGAATACGCGCTTTTTCTTCCCGGCCCAGGCGAGGGTGTTGGGCCCCCAAGAGGTCAAGCGCGCGCTGAGACAACGGGGTACGGCACTCTTCTGCCTCACGTTTGACTCACCAAACGTGGTCGAGGATATACTCTACCCGCAGCTGCGCAAGACAGAACAAGCGCTCGTGATGCGGCTCGTGCGCGAGGGCTTCGAGGTGCTCCGCAGCGATGTCTGGGCGAACTCAAAGGCGGCGATCCTTGTCGAGCTGTCATCTGAAAAGCTGCCCAAGGTGCAAAGGCGCCTCGGACCACCGATCACCGTCGAAGCGGGCGATTTCATAGAAAAACACCTCGCATCGAGAAAGAGGTTCAGCGGCCCGTTCGTTGATCAGGTCGGGAGGCTGGTGTTCGAGGTCGAGCGCAGGCACGTTAACGTCAGGCAAGTGCTCGAGGCGGCGCTGGAGGAGCGGGCGGCTTTTGGAAAGCACGTAGCCGAATCTCTGGCCGAGGACTACAAGATTTATGGGGGAAAGCAAATCGTCAAACTGTGTGCTGATAAAAAGTTTTCCAAATTTTTATCCGAGTACCTCACGCGTTGCCTGCCGTGGCATCGCTAGGAAAGTGTCCAACGTTGGACAGGGCACGACATCAAGCCAGTTCGATGTGCGCAAGGGTGCTGTAAATCGGCCCCTTGGGGGTGAGGGTGCTCTGCTTCAGCTCGACCGCACCAACACGGCACGACCCGAACTCAACGTTTGTCACGCTTTTTAAGAATGCGACGAGCCGTTCTTTCCCCGCCGCCGATTTCGCCCTAGCCAGGGTGAGGTGTGGCACGAAATCCCGCTCCGGTTTGAAGCCGAGCTTCACCAAGTTCTGGTCGATGCGTCTTTGAACAGAGGTAACTTGCTCCCTGCCGTCGGAAACGCCAGCCCAAATCACCCGGATGTATCGCAGATCTGGGAAGACACCGATCCCCCGCACGCTGATGTCAAATGGCCCAATCCCAGCTACGGCCGCCCGCATGGCGTCAGTTATCGCGCCGATCTGGTCTTCTCGAACCTCTCCAAGAAATTTCATCGTCACGTGGATGTTTGGCGGTTCGACGAGCTTGAGCTGCGCTCCGGTTGCTGCGAGCTGCTTCTGAGCAGCCACAAGCTTCTGCCTGGCCGCCTCGTCGATGTCGATCCCGATGAAAGCTCGCACCATTTAGACACCTAGCATGTGACGTGGAAGGCGCCGGCCACCTTGCGCCCAGCCTTGACCACCTCGTTGTACTTCTCGAGGGCGTTCGGTGTGATGTCGTCAATCATCTTGACCCCTTGTTTCACCGCTAACTCAGCGGCTTCTTTGTCTACCTGGACGCAACCCGACTGACCGGTCCCGACGACGACCAGCTCTGGCTTTCCTTTGAGCAGGAGGTCGAGCTCATCCAGCGTGAACTCATGGTCTCGATCCCGCCGCCTGATCGAACCGTCAGCGAAAATCCAGACATCGTGTGGGTAGCGCTTGCCGTCTACGGTTATGCTTCCGAAGCTCGCCCCATCGATGTGAACCATCCAATCACCTCTATAACTATCGGGTTTCAAATTTAACAACCTTCGGCAAGTCACGAACGCTCTCGATGATTGCGTCGGGCCCGAACTTTTCTAAAAGCTCCCGCCGCATCAAACCCGTCAGCACGGCGACGGTTCGGGCGCCCAAGGCCTTGCTATCCCTTATATCATTCCAGTAGTCCCCAACCACAACACAGTCCCGAGGATCAACCCCGAGCCTCCCGGCCGCTAGCCTGAGAATCTCAACCTTGGAGAAGTGGTGTCCTTCCTCCAAATCCCCCGAGACATCATCCCCGGTGGCGGCCGTGTTCACAAATTTGTCGAGCCCAAAACTCGCTAGCTCATCCTTCACCTTGGTCACGGGAGTGATGCAACTTGTGATGACCGCGATCGGGACGCCCGCCTGGCTCAGCTCCCTGAGGACCTCCTTCGCCCCCGGGATGAGCTTGCTGCCTGAGTCATCCGCACGGTACCGGCGGAGGAACTCGAGCCAGAATTCGTGCAGCTTCCTCTCTTTGTCGGGAGGCGCAGATATCACATCGTCAAGGGTGTCTGCAACATAGTGTTTGAAAAAATTATCCCATGTGAGAGGTTCGCTTCCGCGCTCCTTTAGCAACTCGTTGAAGACATCGTAGAACCGCTTGAGGGTATCGACCAGCGTGCAGTCGAGGTCGAAGATTACAGCTTTCGCGGTGATCATTTGTATAACCCTAACTTCCCGCTAGAAAGTTTGTGCTCCGCCTTGAGCTTTTCAACGAGCTCATAGGGCACCCGAACGGTTCCCACGGGGTCCTTAGATCCATGGCTATTTGTCCCACCCGTGATAAGCAACCCGTACTTCCGCGCAAGCTCCTCGTAGCGCCTGTTCGCCGACTCATCGTGTTTGATGTGGTAGACCTCAAGGCCCCGGAGTCCCAGTTCGACGTATGCTGGCAACATCTCGTCAGCTTGGGCGAAGATGGGGTGGGCGAGCACCGGGATGCCCCCAACCCTGCGGACGGTCTGAATTGCATCCGCGGGCGACATCTCGTATCGCTTTACGTATGCAGGCCCATCGCTCTTCAAGTATAGGTCAAAGGCGTCTTGAAATTTTTCAATGTAGCCGTGCTTCAGCAACACTCGGGCGATGTGGGGCCTACAGATCGCCTTTGCGTCACCAGCTTCCGCGAGCACCTCATCATAGGCGATATCGAGCCCTAGCCCCTGGAGCTTCTCCACCATCTTGCGGGCCCGCCACTTTCGAACGTCTTGAATTATGTTGAGGAGGACTCGGAGTTTTTTATCGTGCCAGTCGATGAAGTAGCCGAGCACGTGAATCTCGGACGTTCCCAGTTCGGAGCTCAGCTCTATCCCAGGGATTACCTCAACGCAAAATTTTTCGCCAGCCTCAAGTGCAGCATCGATGCCGTCTACTGAGTCATGATCTGCTATGCCGACCGCCGCCAGCCCTACCTCGCTGGCCTGCCTGATTACCTCGTCGGCCGGGTATTCCCCATCGGAGGCGTTGGTATGAACGTGCAAGTCCACGAATTTTTGAGCCATCTGGCAACCACCAACCTTTTTTTCACGGTGGCTTAAAAGCATCGTAGCACACTTACTTAGTGGGGGGCCAACAAGATGGATTTGGTTTACTACTTCGTCGTCGCGCTCGCAGCACTACTTTTTGCCACAACCGCGCTGATGGTGCTTTCAATCCGCCGTACGCGGGAGTTGCTCACACAAGTGAAGAGGGGTGAGGAGGCGCTGATGAGGGCCCATCAAAGGCTAAAAAGCGCCCATGAGGAGCTGAAATCCGTAGACAAGCTAAAAACAGACTTCATGAACATCGCCGCCCATGAGCTGAAGACCCCCCTCGTCCCAATGGTCGGTTACCTCCACTTGATAAATCGGAAAAAGTTGGGGCCAGAGGACAGAGAGAGCCTCGATATCGCACTCAGAAACACCAAAAGGCTACAAAGGCTGGTCGATGATATCTTGGACATCGCGAAGCTCGAGTCAAAGGTGATGAAATTTAGGGTGGAGGATGTTCAACTTGCTGACCTCGTGAGGGACTCGGTGGCAGGCGCAAGACCCTTTGCTGGGGAAAAGGGAATTACCCTCAAGGCGGTGGCGCCGCGGAGGCTGCAATTGGTTCACGGCGACCCAGGGAGGCTCGCTCAAGTCCTGACCAACCTCATCAACAATGCGATAAAATTTACGGATCGGGGTAACGTGGTAGTTGAAGCTCGCGCTAGGAGGGGCGACGTGGCGGTCGAGGTGAGGGACACGGGGATAGGGATAGCTAAAGAGGATATTCCAAAGCTGTTCACGAAGTTCTTCCAAGCTGAGACTTCCGCCCGGCGCAAGTATGGCGGTACTGGGCTGGGCTTGGCGATATGCAAAGAGATCGTGCAGGCCCACGGAGGCAAAATATGGGCCGATAGCGAGCCGGGGAAAGGCTCGACCTTCAGCTTCAGCCTGCCGATAAAGGGCAAGGCGTTAATAACCACCGAATGAAACGGGACTTGGGGATAGTATGGTAAAAATAATGGCCGTGGACGATGAACCGGACATCATCAGGTTGCTCACGAGGATCTTGAAGAGGGCCGGGTACGAGGTGGTAGCGTGCTCGAGTGGAGAGGAGTGCTTGAAGAAATTCCGGGCGGAGAAGCCGGACTTGATCCTGCTCGACATCATGATGCCAGGCATGGATGGCTGGCACGTTTACAAACGGATAAAAGAGATCGATGAGGGGCAGAGGGTTGCTTTCCTCACCGTTTTAGGGGTTCCCGAGCCATCCCGGGAGGCTATGATCGAAATGGGCGCCGCCGATTACATAATGAAGCCGTTCACCCCGGATGAGCTGTTGAAAAGGGTAAAAGCTATTTTGAAGTGAGCTTTGCGCCCCTCAGCTTCTCGACCAGCTCGTAGGGTACCCGGATAGTACCGATTGAGACATCGAACCCGTGCGAGTCCGTGCCACCCGTGATTAACAGGTGGAGTTCCTTCGCGAGCGCCTCGTAACGCTCGACCGTTGCCGAATCGTGCTCGCTGTGGTAGACCTCTATTCCCCTGAGGCCCCACTCGGCGAGATCGTGTATCAAATCGTCGACCTGCGCGAATACCGGATGTGCCAGCACAGCGACCCCGCCTATGCGACAAATCATGCGGATCGCCTCCCTCGGTGAGAGCCTGTATTTCGGCACGTGCGCTGGGCGACCGTCGCCGATGTAGCGCTCGAACGCCTCGTCCATCGATCGCACGTAGCCGTGCTTTATCATGACCTGCGCGATGTGCGGGCGACCGATAACCTCCCCCCTCGCGGCCGCCGCTACCTCTTCGTAGGTGATTTCAACACCGAGCTTCCGCAGTTTCGCAATCATCCTCTTCGCCCTAGCCCTCCGCGCCTCTTGGAACTTGCGCAGCCTGTTCCCGAACTCGCGGTCGCGCCAGTCGATGAGGTAGCCGAGGATGTGGACTTCCGCTGGGCCAAACTCAGAGCTGAGCTCCACTCCCGGTATGACCTCAACGCCATATTTTTCGCTGGCCACCAGCGCTTTCTCTATTCCGTCGACGCTGTCGTGGTCAGCTATGCCAATTGCCGCTAATCCTAGCTCGTGGGCCCGCTTGACCACTTCCTCCGAGCTAAGCCAGCCATCCGACGCGTTGGTGTGGACGTGCATGTCTGCGAATTTCTTGGCCATGTTTTTCACCTTTTCAGTGTTTTTCGTGAGACGTTCTCGGCGAGTATTTTTCCGCCCTTGATTACCCAGCGCCTGTCCGGTTGTATTCTAATAGCATCTTTCGGTGATGTGGCGTCGATTATCACAAGGTCGGCGCGCTTGCCCACAGCAATGCCATAATCGTCCAGCACCCCCAGCGTTCGGGCTGCGTTCGTCGTCGTCATCTTGAAGACAGCCTCAATCTCTTCGGGCGTCGTGAGCTGCGCGGCGTGGGCGCTTATGTTGGCGACCTCAAGCATGTCCGCCTTCCCGAATGGGTAGAAGGCATCGTTCACGCAGTCCTGCCCGAATGTCACGTTGACCCCCGCTGCGAGCAGCTCTTTCACGCGGGTGATGCCGCGCCTTATCGGCTGCTTGTCCCCGCGCCCTTGAATCACGAGGTTCGTCACAGGGTTTGTAATCATATTGATGTCCGCGAGCTTTACTTTTCGAATAACCTCGCGCGCGTAGTCGTCCGGGTAGGCCGCGAGCGCACACGTGTGGCCAGCGGTCACCCTCCCTTGATAGCCTTCTTTGATCGTTTTTTCAGCGAGGTACTCGAGTGAGCGCGAGTTTGGGTCGTCTGTTTCGTCGACGTGCATATCTATGTTCGCGCCGAACTCCTTCGCGATTTCAAAACAGATGTCGATGTGGGGCCTCGCTTCCGAGTACGGGCGCTCGTGGTGCGGCATCCCACCGACCAAGTCCGCGCCGAGCCCCATAGCTTTCCTCATGAGCTCCTCCGTGCCCGGGTCTTGCAGAATCCCCTCCTGCGGGAAAGCAACAACTTGAATGTCCATGATGTTTTTGAACCTCTCTCGAGCTGCCAGCAGCCCCCTGATGGGAGTCAGTCCGCCTATGGTGTCAACATCCGCATGCGTCCGCATCCTCGTTGTGCCGTTGAGGGCCGCGAGTTCGATTACCTTGTCCGCGCGCTTCACGATGTCGGCTACTGTATACTTACGCTTCTTCTCCCAGATGATCTCGATTGCTTCCTGTAGGGTGCCGGAGACGTTCGGCCTGATGTCGTCGCCTATCATGCATTTATCCAAGTGGATGTGGGGGTCGATGAAGGCGGGTGAAACCAACATTCCCTCGGCGTCGATCACCTTCCGTGCTTTGCCCCGAATTTTACCTATCTTAGCGATTTTGCTACCCTCGATGCCGATATCCGTTAGCCCGCGTTCGCCCACGATATGTGCGTTTCGAATTACCAAGTCTATGACAATACCCCGTACGACTTATATCGAACTACTTATTAACGGCTGTAAAGTGGTTTTTGTTTCAAACTCGGGATAGACCCTAAATATATCCTCCCGATCTCATCCTCCCTTTCCTTACAAACAAGAGTGGGAACACGATGTCGCTCGTGCAGCACGGGACCCACACAGCTATGAAAAGCACCACGAACATGAGCGGGAATATCGGGAGCCAGTCCACCACCCCGAACGCCATGAGGTAGAAGAGTGACGCCAATGTGCTTATCAACACGTGGGCCGCGTGCGGGCAGCGGGTCCAGCGCCCCGTCAAGGCCCCCAGCGCCGCCCCCACGAGCCCAGGTATGACAGCAAACCACGGGTGCGTTAGTAAACAAATGTGTAGTTCCATCTCGGCTCCAAGCAACGCTCCCCCCATGTAAGGGAATAAAATATCACTTATCATGCATATCCCCACTGCCCCCAAGAATCCGACGGCCACCGACCCCGTGAGTCCTCCTCGGTGCGACCTGAACATCGCAGCAGTCACGATTGAACTCAGCAGCATGTGGGCGGGGTACAAAAGGTGGAAGGAGTGGTGAGACACCTCTGGGTCAAGCCTCGCTAGGGACATGACAGCCATCACGACTACCCCTACTGCAGCCCCCAGGGCCGTGAAGGGTGCGTGCTCCTTGAGCTCAGCCGCGATGTGTTTAAGTCGACTCATGGGTATCCCCGAGCAATGACCCAGAAACATGGGGCATCGTCCTGCAAACCGTTTTCGTTATATGGCATGTTTTCTTTCACTCCGCCGATAACCTTTTTCCTACACTAGAGTCAGCAGCCTGAACGCGATGCCGCCTAGGAGGAGGGCGAACGCTATCTCGAACACCGTGATGTAGGCAGCCTTCTTCCAGCCCAGCTCCTTCACCAACGCAGCAATGGTTGCGATGCAGGGGATGTAGTACATCACGACTATGGCGAAGACTATCATTTGAGTCGGGGTTAGGACTGTTGCAAAATTTGCCGTGCCCATAAGTGTCGCGAGCATGACCAGCGTGAGCTCCTTCCTGAGGACTCCGAAGATGAGCAGGACGCCTGCGATTGCGGGTAGCCCCAGCCACCCAACCGTGACGGGGCTCATGGCACTTCCGATGGGCCCCAGCAACCCCCCGACCTTTAGCCCCGTAAGCACGACGCTGCCGATGATGATCAGTGGAAACGCGATGTAGATGAAATCTTTCAGCCTCATCCAAGTCTCCTTGAGTACCGAGCGAGCGTGCGGCTTTCGGTAGGGCGGCATCTCCATGATCAGCCCCATGGGTTCGCCTGGCAGGACCTTGAACGCGACCCTCCCTAGGATGAAGATCATCGCCAAGTTTAGCAGATACAGTGATAGTGCCCAGTGGATACCCACATAGGCCCCAACCAAGCCAAAGACCACGACCGTCACGGCGGCGCATGGGACAAGCGTCACGACGAACGCGGCGATCGTCCGCTCTCGCTCGGTCTCCATTATCCTGCATCCCAGGCACGCAGGGACATTGCAGCCGTAGCCTAGGATAAACGGGATGAAGGCTTTGCCGTGAATTCCCATCTTGTGCATGAGGCTATCGGCAATAAACGCGGCTCGGGGCAAGTATCCTGAATCCTCGAGAACCGTCAGGATCAGGTAGAATGGCAGGATGAACGGCAACACTATGGCGATCCCAGCTATCAATCCGCCGAGCAGCCCCTCCCCAATCAACTCCCCCGCCCCACCTCCAAACGCGCCTCGAACTGGCTCCATCACGTCCTCAAAAAATCCACTCAGGTGGCCACCGACGGTAAAAACCGCGAGTAAAGTCAAAAATATAACGCCAACCAATACTGGGTAGCCCAAGACCGGGTGGGTTGTCACCGCGTCCAGCTTCTCCGTGAGAGTCGGTCCCTTGGGCGGCGTAATCCGCTGGCTTCCCCTAGAAATCTTGTTCGCGATGTTGTAGCGCTCCGACGTTATTATGGTTGAACATCGCTCGCCGTGGATTCGTTCCAAATCCCTAGCGTGCTTCTCAGTGGCAGAAACTATTTTCGGATCGATTCCACCGACAATTCCCCTAATCTCCTCGTCGCCTTCGAGGAGTTTGATCGCGACCCATCTCGGCGGGTACTTGATGGGGATTTTCTCTACAAGCTTTGTGACCCTGCGAATTTTTTCTTCTATTTCCCTGCCGTATCTGGCTGGCTTCGCTTTCTCTTTACTCTTTACGATCCTCACGGCTTTGTCCAGTAGCTTGTCTAGGCCGGTTCCCCTCGTGGCAATGGTCGGGGTTACGGGTACGCCGAGGGACTTTTGTAGCTCAGGAACATTGATACTTATCCCCTTCCCCTCTGCCACATCCACCTGGTTCAGCGCCACGATCATCGGCGTCTCCAGTTCGAGCAGCTGGAGGGTAAAGAAGAGGTTTCTTTCGAGTGCTGAGGCGTCGACGATGTTTATGACGATGTCTGGCTTTTGGATTGCGATGTACTCCCGGGATATCCGCTCCTCAATCGAGAACGCGGAGAGTGAATAGATGCCAGGCAGGTCGAGGATATCTATCGTGTGCCCTTTGAAGTAGAGCGTCCCCTCGGCCTTTTCAACAGTTTTTCCTGGCCAGTTTCCGATGTGCTGGTGTAGCCCGGTAAGATAATTGAAGACGACCGATTTCCCGACGTTCGCATTGCCAGCTAGGGCTACAGTCAGGGATTTTCTCCCGGCGGTTGGCATTTTATTCCGCCTTCACAAAAACTTTTGCCGCCACGCCACGGCCGATCGCCAGAGTGGTGCCTCTCACAGAGACCATAAGCGGGCCGCGGAACAGCGCCGACTTGACGACCTTTATTTCCGTGCGAGGTGTCAGCCCTAGATCGGCAAGCCTCTGGGAAGCTCCCCACCCGCCCCCGATGAAAGACACCACACATTTCTGCCCGTCCAACACGCTGGTGAGCGGCACAACGTTACTGGGAACCCCTGGGGGCAGTGGTCTTTCACCTTCAACTCTTTGGTAGATAGCCCGCTCGAGATCATCAGGGATGTGGTGTTCCAGCTCACACGCATTTCTGTGGAGTCTGGATTTTGGTAAGCCAAGATTGCTTAGAAACTTTTCCATCACCCGATGCTTCCTCAGAATTTTTTTCCCGGTTTTTTCCCCTTTGGGTGTTAAAGTGACCCCTCGGTAGGGAGTATATTTTAGGTATCCCCGCTTGGCCAATTTTTTCAACATCTGGGTTACACTTGCGGGCGCTACCTTGAGCTCCCTAGCTACGCTTGTGGTAGTAGCGGCGTCCCCTCGCTCGCGCAGGTTGTAAATCGCCTCTAGATACTCTTCGGTACTCTCGGTAATCATCAGTTAAAGTTTAAGTGTGCCTAAATTTAAAAATGTTTGGTCAACCTAAATTTTGAGTGCTTCCGTGACTTTTTCTAACGCCTGCCTTAACCTCTCCAACCCATCGACATCGTTGCGCACCACCACTAGCGGCGCCGGAGCTTGTCGCTTCAACCCCGCTTCAGATTTCAGATAAAGCTCCTCGTAATCGTCGTATTTGTAGTACCGCTCCATGATGTCGCTGGGGGCAATGTGGTCGTCAAGGGTTTTGCTGCGGGCCTCCCTGAACCTGCGGACATTTCGCTGCACGCAGACATCGTAGGGGCAATATATGTAAAGGAGCAGCGAGCGCCCAAGCACCTCCCGGTCGAAGTTCTTCAACGCTTTAATGTAACGATCTCGGGCGAATTCTACGAAGATCATTTTCCCTGGCCGCTCGAGTTCCTTTAGCTTGCGGTTGATTTCTTTGAGCACGTCGTCGAGAATCGCAAAATCTGTGACGACGAAGCCGCCCTCCTTCCTGTAGTGGCGTTTGAACTCTGTGTCGCGGTCGAGGAGTTCCTGCAGCACCGGGAAGTCGTCGATGCGCATGACCTCTTCAGCCAGCCCCTCAGCCCGCAGCCGCTCAGATAGGAGGCGGCAGATGGCGGATTTACCGGAACCCGGGCGCCCGAGCAGAAACACGTAGCTAAACATCTCAAACACCGAAGACCTCGCACACGTACCTGCTCTCCGCCGCCAGCAGGTCGTGCCGCGCCAGCACCTGCTCGACGTTCTTCAACGCGGTCTCGAGCACCACCACCTCAACCCCCTTCCGCTTGACGATCTCGGCGTAGCGCCCCAGGTTCTCGCGCTTCAGCTCCCCCCACTCCAAGTGGAGCGGCGGATGGAACATGCGCTTGCCGGGTACGTAGTCGTTGAGGTGTAGCTCCTTGAGCAGCTCGGGGGGCAGTATCTCCATTACCTTCTCCGGCGACGGTGGGATCTCCTTGCCGGCGTCGGCGCGGGTTAGCCAGTGCCCGATGTCGAGGTTGAAGTAAACGTCTACCCCCTGCCGCCGCGCGTCCTCGATCGCGAGCACACATTCCCCTATCTCGCTAAAGACGTTGTCAAACACCGTGTTGTTCTCCATGCAAAAATTAACCCCGAGCCGCGATGCGAGCTCCGCAAGCTCAACCAAACTCCGCACGAGGGCCCCGCGCATGCGCTCGCGGTACCTTCCAACCGCGTGGTAGAACGGCGCGCTGCCCGGGTGGGCGTTGACATGCTTTGCCCCGATGTCGGCGGCAAACTCTATGCACTGCTTGTGGAGCTCCACGGCGATTGCGCGGTCGTCCTCCTGCATGCAGCAAAGCGCACCGCCAACGTAGCTGTACGGCAGGTGGAGCGAGAGCGTGATGTCGTTGTACTCGGCCACGCGCTTGATCTTCTCACGGTGTTCGCGCGGCAGGCCCAAGTACGGGTTTGGTGGGTCAGCGTCGAGCTCGACGTGGCCAAAACCGAGCTTGCGCGCGACCTCAATCTGGCGCGTGGTGTCGAGCTTGGTTTTGTGGAGCGCAGCGGCGTTCATCGAGCCCAAGTCGAGCGTGCCCGCAGCGAAGGCCTTCTTTTCCTCATCTGAGAGGTAATCGAAAACCAAGCAGTTCGTGAAGTCGCGCCCTAGCCTCATTGCACCACGCATTTAAACTCCCCTCACACTTTTATTAACCCGTGTCCTAATCGTGCTGGGTAGGTGAATGAAGATTGTTTCAACCGAGCGCCCTGCCACAAAGGAAAAGCGGCAATACCACATCGCATGCGCCCCGGGGGAGGTCGCCCCCTGCGTGCTTTTGCCCGGCGACCCGGAGCGCGTGCCGAAGATCGCGCGCCTGTGGGACGAGGCCAAGAAAGTCGCTTACCACCGGGAGTATCAAACTTACACCGGCAAGGCTGGGGGAGTGCCGATCTCAGCAACTTCTACGGGCATAGGCTGCCCTAGCCTCGCGATAGCTGTCGAGGAGCTGGCGGCGGTTGGGGCCAACACCTTCATTCGGGTGGGAAGCTCTGGCAGCATACAACGGGATGTCAAGGTCGGGGATGTTGTGATCTCAAACGCTGCGGTCAGGCTGGAGGGGACGAGCAAGCAGTACGTGCGCGTCGAGTACCCCGCGGCGGCAAATTATGAGGTGCTGCTGGCATTAATTCAAGCTGCCGAGAAGCTCGGGCACCGCTACCACGTTGGGATAACCGCTTCGACCGACTCCTTCTACCTTGGTCAGGGCAGACCTGGCTTGGGCGGGTACACCCAATCGTTTGCGAAAGACGTAATGCAAGATCTGCAGGCAGCGCGGGTCATGAATTTCGAGATGGAGACTGCGTCGCTCTTCACGATTGCTGGCGTTTATGGCTTCCGTGCAGGGAGCGTTTGTGCGATTTTCGCGAACCGCGTTACCGGCGAGTTCGGAGTTGGTGAGGGGGAAATGGCGAGTGCTGAAATCGCGACTGAGGCTGTAAAAATTTTGGCGAAGATGGACAATGAGAAACAAAAATCTAAGAAAAGGCATTGGGTACCCTCTGTTTAGGTTGATTTCGGTGGGCTGATGAGGGGCGTTGCAATCATAGGCTGCGGGATGACAAAATTTGGGCGTCGGGAGGAAGACCTGGTAGAGCTGCTCGCCGAGGCCTCGCTACGCGCGATCGAACACGCGGGAGTCAGCGATAAAGATTTCGATTCGGTTTACGTGGGGAACATGATGGCTGGAGAACTCGTCCACCAGACTGCCATCGCGAGCTCTTTGGTTGACCGAATTAACCTCGCCCCCGCCGCCGCTGAGCGAGTCGAGAACGGTCCAGCCTCAGGGGCCTCCGCCTTCAAGAATGGACTTCTGGCTGTAGCATCCGGTGCAGCAGACTTGGTGCTCGCCGCGGGCGGGGAGAAGATGACGGCTGCGGACACCGATGTCATCACCGACTTAGTTTCAACGATGACCCATCCCATTGCAGAGTATGTGCACGGGGTGACCCTACCCGCGATGGCTGCTATGCTTGCCCGCCTCTATATGGAGCGCTACGGCCTTACCGAGCGCCACCTAGCCATGGTCGCCGTGAAAAATCACACCAACGGGATGAAGAACCCCTACGCCCACATCCAGAGGTTATGCACGGTTGAGGGCGCCATGAGTTCGGGCGTGATTGCGGATCCCATACGGCTTTACTACGCCTGCCCCATTAGCGACGGTGCCGCAGCCGTGGTCCTGTGCCCATTGGAGAAAGCCCGGGAATTCACAGATAAGCCGATTCGAATCGCCGGCTTCGGGCATGCGACCGATGTGCAAACCCTCCAGGAGCGGGAGGACCCCGCTGTGCTCAAATCTGTCAAGATAGCCTCGCAGCAAGCGTTCAAAATGGCCAAGCTTACGCCAAAGGACATAGATGTTGTGGAGTTGCATGATGCATTCGAAATCTTGGAAATAGTGCAGAGTGAGGACGCTGGGTTCTTTGAGAAAGGAAAGGGGCATCTGGCGGTTGAAAAGGGCGTGACCGCGCTCGATGGCGAGTTGCCGATCAATCCTTCGGGCGGACTGAAGGCCAAGGGACATCCTGTAGGGGCTACTGGTGTAGCCCAAATAACCGAACTCGTCTGGCAGCTGCGGGGTGAGGCGGGGGAGCGACAGGTCAAAGATCCCAAGCGGGCTTTCGCGTGCAACTTTGGTGGGTTTGGGAATAACACTGTCATTCACATTTTGGAAAGGGCGTGGTGAGATGCAGGAAAAATTCATGGGGTTCAAGTGTAGAAAATGCGGCCGGGTGATGTACCCCCGCCATGACCGCTGTCTGAGCTGTAGAGGCAGGGAGTTCGAGGAGGCAGAACTGGGAAAGGAGGCCGCACTTGTAACATATACAAAGGTCTATGCTATTCCCGAGGGGATTGAAATGCCGCCGCTGGTGCTCGGGATAGTTGAGTTCCCGGGAGGCGTCAGAGCGATGGGGCAACTTACTACAGACGACCCGAAAATTGGGGTGAAGCTCCGCCCCGTATGGGGGAAGCTCCGCAAAATAGGTGAAAAAGAGGTTTACGGGTTCAAGTTCGAGCCAGTCGAAAAAGGTTAAATGTTTTGCCATGAGAAAAAAACGGAGGGATTGTGATGGAGGTTGACTGGGGCAAAATAATGAAGCCATACCCGAAAAGGAACATCACTCTACCAAACGGCGAGGAGATGATCGTCTATTCTCAGGGAAAGGATGAAATCGAAAAAGTCGCCGATGTTTTGCTGCCGAATGTGAAATACCACGCGGACCTCTTCGACCTCGTGAACGCCGAGATAATCACTGAGCTCTACCTCTGGCGGGAGAACCGGGAGATCTGGGGTTGCCCGGCCGCGAGCCACTTCAACTTGGTCGGCAAGGTCGGCGATGAGATTGTCGGAGTCTCGAACGGCGTGCTCCGCGATCCGAAAGTCGGCTGCAGCCTTCACACCACCACGCTGAAGCGCGGGCTGCAGATAGGCGCTTACCTCTGGCCGTGCAAGCTAGAGCATTACTTCGATGTGCTTGGGATTGAAAGGCTTGAAGCGAGTGCAGAGAGCGCGATCGGCGGCAGAAAATTGTTCGCCACATACGGGTTTACAGTCATGCCGTTCCCAGAATACCGCAGCCACTTCGGCACACAGCTGCAGGTAATGACGAAGGAACAGTGGAATCGAATAAAGGCCGGCAAGCTCGCGGGCGAACGGATTTAATCCTCGCAGAGCAAGGCCTTCTGGGGTTTATTCTGGCACGATTAGCGAGGGCGACTTTCATAGCCCCTGCTGTGCTCGAAGCGTTGGGGTCAGGAGCCGCGGGCGAAATTCACAGCGTTTTCGAGCGGACTTTCAACATCTTGATAGGCGGCGAACTTGTGGGTGTCGCTCGGAGTGGTGTCTCACGGGGCCCGATTAATTTGATCACCGATATCCCTGCGAGCGAAAGCATGTCCGCGCTCGGCGTCGGCAAGGGAATGCATGTTCGAAAAGTCGGTAGTCGGTTACTCATCGACGAGGTGCTCGAGATTTCGCTAGAGGGGGCGGAGCTCTGGCGGCCCAAAACTCGCGCCGAACGGTGTCTCGACCTCGAGCTCATCAAACGCAACCTAGAGCTGGCAAAGAAGCTAGCCGCAAGCAATGCCGGGCGCGAGGGACTGGGCCAATTGTTGTCGCATGTCGACGAAATCTCCGTAGGCAAAGTGAATCCAACGCCTGACTTAAACGCGGTGGCTAGGACTGTTTTACCTCTGTTGGTTCAGCTTTCGGGAGCGGTCAAATCTGGAGATGTTAGGGGTATCGAGAGGGTTGCTCAAAAACTCATCGGGCTTGGTCCCGGGCTTTCCCCCTCCGCTGACGACGCGCTGTCCGGCTTCACGGCTGCTCTTTGGTGGGTCTCCCATTCAGTAAACAGGGGTGTTGACCGCGTGGAGGAGATTAATCGAGCAATCGCCGGTCAAGCAAGTGGCACGACTTTGTTGAGCGGACAGCTCTTACGGCATGCCGCTCGTGGTGAGGTCAACGAACGGGTGGAGAAACTGCTCGGAAAACTGCTGGATGGCGCGCCATCCGAAATCGAGCCATTGGTAAAGCAGGTCCTAAAAATCGGTGAGACTTCTGGAATCGATATGATGGTTGGACTTCTGTTGGGGATGCGGGTTGGGCTGGAGATAGGAGAGTAGAAGAGGGGCACTCGTCAGGACATAGATTTTTGTATAAACTCATGTTCTACTAAGTATTTCAGAGTTCTTGTCATGGGGTGTTCCTGCATTGTAGTAACCTTTCTAAGTAGTTTTAAGAAGTTTCTCATTAACTCCTCCAAAAGATAAACTTCAATCCCTCGCTTCTTGAGATTCCTTTCAACCTTCTTGATTGAGGAGTCAACTACTAAAATTTTCTTAATTGATTTATTACCAACTAACCGCGCGTTCTTGATTGCGCGCTCTGCTTGTTTGAAGTCTTCAGAAAGCTTCTTGGTTGTTTCTCTTGAAGAACGATAGCCTGTGAATGCTTTACATTCAATAATCAATACTTCTTTATCAGTGATAGCTAGGACATCGATGTCTTTCCATCCACTTACTTTCTTTCCTGTTACTTCTTTAGGCACCCGATACTTCCAGTCTTTAGATATGAAGTACCCTTTCAATCGATAGTATTCTGATACAATCTCTTCAACATAGCTTACTACCATAAACTAGGCACCATCTGGATTTAGAAGCCAGATTATTTAACGGATGGGGGTACGCGAGGTGTTCAGTTATTCTTCTGCCGCGACCTTCTTCAGGAAGATGCCTTCTGGGTCCACCTTCTCCCGCAGGATTTTTATCTCGGCCTCGGTCGGCGGTTCCGTCTTTTTTGCCCGCGAAACATCGAGCTTAAAACCTGTGTTCTTTTTGACCTGCTTGGGCGTCACCCCCGGGTGGTACGAAGCGAGGTAGGCCCGCTTCGTCCGCTCGTCAAACCTCAGCACCCCTAGGGTGGTGATGACTGCGGAGGGACCACCCCAGGGCAACCCGGCCCGCTTCCGCCCCTCAGGCCCATCGATCCAGCCGGGACTCGTGATGTAGTCGACGCGCTCGGGAAACCTCCGCTTCTCGTGGACGGCGATGATTATCGTTCGCTTCGAAAGGCAGGCGATGTCCCCGGAACCCCCGCTTCCCGGAAAGCGGACCTTCGGGCGATGGTAGTCACCGATGCAAGTTGCGTTTATGTTTCCGTACGCGTCGATCTGCGCCCCGCTGAGGAACCCGACATCGATGTACCCCCGCTGCAGGATTGTGGAGAAAACGTCGAAGAGCCCCGTCGCAGTCGAGGCAAAACGCATCGTGCGAGGGTCTCCCACCGACATCGGGAGGTGGGCGAGCTTGCAGTCGACGGCCCCCGCCTCGAAGACTATGGTGCAGTTGGGAGCATGGGTGTGCTGGGCGAGCATGGCCCCGAGCATCGGCAGACCGGTCCCAGCAAAAACGATTTCTCGATCCTTGATTTCCCGCGCCGCAGCCACCGCCATGAGTTCAATCAGCGTATAATCCTTCGCGTATTTTTTCTCCATCTCCCTACCCCCGCTTTAGTTTTGGCGCGTACCCCAGCTTCTTGTCCGCCTTGAGCTTCCTGAGTTTCTCGGCACCGCCTATTTTCCCGAGGTACTCCTCCCAGTCCCCAACACCGTAAATGTATTCGTTGAAAAATTCTCTGAAAGATGCATCATCCCTTGCTCGCTCGTGATACAGCCGCAGGAACTCTGGATCGTAATCGTAGTACCTATAGCACGCATACGGGTGGGCGCCGTACGGAACCTTGATGATTGCGTTCACCCTGAAAAACGGGATGAGGTTGTGCTCTGGGTACTCGCGCAGCTCCTCCGGCTGCACGATTTCCTCACATGTGACGATTAGTTTTTTTGCACACTTCGCCTGTTGTTCGTCACCAAAGTTCTGCCCATAGATTCGAACGGTCCCTTGGGCATCCACAACCTGGGCATGGATGATGGTCACGTCGGTTTGAATCGCCGGAAGAAGCACTATTTTGTCTCCGGTGAATGGGCAGTTTATGGTGGCGAGCTTTTTCGGGGCGATCTTTGGATCACTCCTCCTCGTTTTCTCGCTGAAGCCCTCTTTTTTCACTATGTCGGACCCGAGCATCGTCCTGGTTGGGATGAAAGGTATCCCCATCGCCCCCGCCGCGAACCTTTGTACCATCCCGAAGTTACTGTAATCCTCCCATTCGATCAGACCCCCCTCAACAGCACGCCTGAACCTAGGTCCGATTCTGGCAAACGCCTCATCCGCCTCGTAAGCGAGCTCAACCCTTCGAACGCATCCGGCCCCGATCAACATGTCGAGGTCGCCGCCGGGGGAGTGCCCATAGAAATGGAGGTTTCGCCTTTTTTGCCTGATTAGCTCGTAGACGAATGCCATCGGGTGGCGCTGGGTTGTGAAACCGCCAAGCGAGATGTGAGCGCCGTTCGGCACGAGTTTTGTAGCCTCGCGCAAGCTCATGATTTTATCATCAACCTTGGACGCCACACATTCACCCCCATTCCAAATTTTTGGAGCTGTATAAAAAGAGGTGGGGCTAGTACTTCTCAGCCATCGCTTTCAGCGCCTTCTTGAAGCACTCCATCGGCGCACGGAGCACGCCGAAGCCCACCGTGCCAAAGCCCGGCTTCTTGTGAGCCACGCCGGTGTTGATGAACGGCAGGATGCCCGTGTCAATGACCTTCCGCAGGTCGATGCCGCGCGGTATGCCCTCGAAGTTCATGAATGGGATCGGCAGGTTGCCGTCCTTCACCAAGCATATCTCGCCCATCTCGCGGGTGTAATCGGCTGCGATGCTAGGCGACCCCCCTACCACTTGGACAACGGCTGGTGCTGCTGCTGAAGCGAAGCCCCCGAAGCCGGCAGTCTCCATTATCGCGCTGTCACCGATGTCTGGGTTGGCGTCCGCCTCACTGAACCCCGGGAAGAAGAGCGTCTTCGGAACCTCCGCAGGCGCCGTGAACCACTGACCGGGCAACCCGCTCCCCCTGATGCCGAAGTCCGTGCCGTTCCGCGAGAGGGTGGTGACGACGGTGCTGTGCTCGATACCGTGCGCCGCGTCGAGCGTCGCTTTGCACGCAGCCATCGCCGGGTTCAGGAAGAAGAGGAAGTTGTCACCCATGAACTTTAGAACCTCGTCGATTTCGCGCTTGTCGAAGCCCGTCTCGGCTAGGTGCGGCGCCATGATTTTCAGGAGGATCAGGCTGCTCGCGACGTTCCTGCAGTGGAGCTCGTCGCCCATCTGCAGCGCCTGGGCCATTATCGCCTTAATGTCGATCGGTCCAGAGTACTTCAGCGCCTCGGCGAGCATCGGCGCGAGTGTTTTTTCCATCCACTTCAGCCTTTTGATCACGCTTTCCTCATAGGCGCCGTAACGCAGCACCTTGCCGAGCCCCTCATTGAAGTTCGAATACGAGCGGTTGCCGTGCTCCTTGTTTTCGATGACGAAGACCGGCATCGAGGGCGAGATTATGCCAGCCATTGGCCCCACGGAGTCGTGGTCATGACAAGCCCCAAACTTTATCTCCCCGCTTGAGGCCAGCTTGTCCGCCTCCTTCTGGTCTTTCGCCAAGCCTTCGTAAATCAGTGCCCCCCACACCGCTCCCTTGGTTGGGCCGGACATCCGCTCCCACCTAATCGGCGGTCCGGAGTGCAGAATCGTGTGCCCAGTCATTCCGGGGATTACATCCTTCGCTGTTTTGATGTCGACGAGCGCCGGCTTTACAGCAAGGATTTTTGCGACGGCGCGCTCGTTCGCCTCGTCGATTTCTGGGCGGTCGAGTTTCGCAAGCAACCGCGCTAGCTCGGGGTCACCTCCAGCGGGCGGGCGCCAGTCGACGTGGGCAACATCCGCGCCCTGGGCACGCATACTGTCGTAGAAGGAGCGCAGCCCGACGTTTACCAGCTTCGGCCGATCCAGTCTCATTTCAGCTTCCCCCATGCCTTGCCCTTCGTGGATATCAGCGCGGCGATTCTCGCAGCCTCAGCATTGCTGGGCATCACCACAACGCCCGCGTCTTCAAGCTTCTTCTTCTGCACCTCGAGGCTCTGCGGGTCGCGGGCCGTGCCACAAACAGAGGTGATGACCGACAGATAACCGTTGCTCTTCTCCACGATTTTCTTCGCCTCAGCGATTGCGCCAACGAGTTCACCAGCCGGATCGGGGTTTGCACCGTAGCCGAGAACGTTGTCAAGCAACATAACGGCCACCTCCCAATCCTTCGCCTCGCGTAGCAGGCGCTCGCACCTCGGTTTGAAGAAGATCATCGGGTGAGGGGTGCCGCGCGTGAACTCCTCGGTGCCCATGTCAACGCACGTGTGGCGCTTGCTCTTGTAGGTGCTCGGCAGCCTGAGCCTCGGTTTGAGTGGGACGTTTGAGTAGATGTCGCCCACGAGCTCCTGCAAGATAAGCATGGCCTCCGTGCACAGCGTTCCCCCCGAGAAGAGGCCGCGGATGTACTTTTGACCGGGGGCGAAATTTTCAGTTTCGCGCTCGACGATGGCTTCGATTTGCTTCCGTGGGGCGGTGAACGTAACTTCTTTCGGCTTCTTGCCCTGAGCGATGGCAATGGCTTTTGCGGCAGCGTCTCCGAGCGTGGCGGCATAAGTTGCACCTTGGCGTGCGACGAGCGACTCGGGCGCACCGAGCAGGCATGCGACAATCGGCTTGCGGGTTTCTTTCGCCGCTTTGAGCACCCCCTGTGCGACGCTCGTTGCAGGGGCTTTTGCGACGAGCACAATTACCCTCGTCTCTGGGTCGTTGGCGAGGAATCGGATGGCGCCCAGAGTGCCGAGCCCATCCACCTTCTGCGAGAGGTCGCGACCACCGACACCTAACGCGTGTGTAACCCCAGATTCAACGTCAATCAATCGCGTGATCTCTTGGATGCCGGTGCCAGCAGCCCCAACTACTCCGATTGGGCCGCGCTTGACGGCGTTCGCGAAGCCTAGCCCGACTCCACCGATGATAGATGTCCCAGCTTCGGGCCCAAGCAAGAGCAGATTTTTATCGAGCGCGGTCCGCTTCAGCTCAATCTCATCTTCGAACGGCACGGCGTCGCTGAATATCATGACGTGCTTGCCGGCGTTGATGGCGCGCATCGCCTCTCGCGCCGCAAATTCTCCGGGGGTTGATATGACCACTAAATTGGCGTCGGGCAAAGCCGAAAGTGCGGAGCCAAGAGTTTTGTACACGATTTCGCCCTTTTCTGCCTCCTTCGCGGTGAGCAACCCCTCAACCTTCGAGAGAGCCTGCTTCGCCGCCTCCTCGCTTGTGGCGTCGATCGCGATGACGAGGTCGTTAGCACCAGCGCTCCGCACCTCATCCATGAACAGCCCGGCGTCTTTCAACATCTGCTTGTTGTTGTCGGTGCCCATCATCACAGACGCCTTTCGCACCCCCTCGAGTTCCTCAAGCTCCTTCGAGATGCGCATGAGGACTACGGAATCGCGGTACTCGTTCTTGCGTACCAAACTTTTCGTTACCAAAAATCTAACCTCCAGAATTTTCAGGTAAAAATCGCTGAAACCCCTTATAAACCTACTCGGAATCGTTTTGACGAACTCCTCCTCCCCGCAACCCTTATAAATTCTCTGGCACACCTTCAGCCAGGAGGTTGGAAAAATGGCAAAAATAGACCAACTGCTTCAACTGGTTGAGAAAAAGAAGGTGAAAGCGTACGACCTCTCGCAGCAGCTAGGGATCCACACGCACTTCTGGCCGTACTATCCCCCCTTTGAGATGAAGTACTTCAAGCGCAAGCCGGAGCACGGGGTGAACGCCCAGTACATCCAGAGCTCATGGCACATCGGCACCCACCTCGACGCGCCCCGGCACTTCCTGACGCGGGGCAGAACCATCGATCAGTTACCCTTGGAGTGGACATTTGGCCCGGGTGTAATCGTGGATTTGAGGGACGAGATGGACGACTTGGCTGTCTATACCCCGAAGATGATAGAGGAAAGGGTGGATGTGCACGACGGGGACATCCTCATCCTCCACACAGGTTGGTACAGGTACGCTGCGTACGGACCGGAGCCAGACGAAGAGCGCTACATACACCGACATCCTGGATCTCACCCAGACATGGTCGATTGGTTGATCAAGAAGAAGATACACATCTGGGGTGTTGACGCCGTTTCCACGGATCACCCGATGGACTTGCCGATAGGCAGGTTTCTGGGCAAGGGCACGTTCGGCCAGTGCGACAGGGTCCGGGCCCTCTGCGAGAAAAAGTTCGGTGGTGAGGAAGCCGTGGACAAGCTCTTCCCACCCGAGGACTACCAGCTGACCCACAACAAACTGTTCCCGCACGACTGCATCCACTTGGAGAACCTGGGCGGACAGATAAGCAAACCAGAGCTTCAAAACAAGCGTCTGACCATCGTGTGCTCTCCGATCTTGATTGAGGGCGCGGAATCGGCTTGGACGCGGGTGCTGGCGTTACTCGGGTAAGTCAAGCTTCGGCCCCGCAAAGCACAAAATGCGGGGGCGCGCTTATTTTTCGAGGAGCTGGAGGGGTCGCATAGGTTTGTCTGTCGAATCTAGGGGATGAGTTGATATCGCTCGCCACATTTAGGGCAAGTAAAATCGATAACTGGTTTGCCGGTGGGAGCGGGGACTAGACCGCCGGACAAGCACGATAAACAATACAAATTCTTTCGGCCCCATTTTTCCGTTATTACTCGCGTCCGCTGAGATGGACTTTAATCGGCTGCTATTTCCGGCACCAGTTCCAGCTTCATGATAACACACGGTATATTCTGCATGATGCGGGATCTAAAACTTTGCGCAAGCTATTTAAAAATTCTAAGCTTCCTCAGCCCACGTGAACTTCCTCTGCAGGGTATTCGGGTAGATTTTCTTCCAGTCGTACCCGATCTCTTTCGCCCACCTCACGTAGTGGCGCGGGTCGATGTAGCTCTTGAGCGATGTCCCTAGGTTGTAGTCCCGCGTGGCCTTGACCAGCTTCAACTTTAACTTGGCGGCCTTTATCTTCTCGTGGAGGCTCTTCATTTGCTTTGTGCGTGAGCGTGAGCGCGGCCTCGCCTTGACCTCTTTCAGCTTGGCCTCTAATGCTTTCAGCCTGTCCACCATTTTTGCCAAGGACTCCTTCCAGTTCTTCGGGAGCTTTCGCTTGTGGTTGCAGGTGATTGCTGCCTCGAGGTTTGCCATCGTGGCCACATATTTCTTTTCAATCTCTGGGCTCTCGGGTCGAACCTTGGTACTTGCCAAGTAGCCCCTGACCACTTTCGACGCATGGTATGTCCTGAAAACCTTCGCCGTGAGCCAGGGTGCCGCCTCGCCCAGAAAGGCATTGACCATCTCCGAGCAAATCCCCGAGAAGACCTGCTCCCTAGACTTCCCAATAAAAGATCTCAGGTTGTCCACGACCTCGGGCGGAGGCCTGATTGTTTTTACCCACCTCACATAATCCTTGCCGATGAAGTCAAACTTCACGTTTCCGGAGTCGTCTACCTTGATATGTGAGCCCCTGAGGGTGCTGGCCCCGACGGTGTTCGCTTCATCCTTGTCTTTCTCATCGCCGACCCTCATCTTCAAGGTGTCTATCAGGTATGCTACGGTGGCTATCTTGCGCCGGGTGATGTCCTCAGATGTAAGGTTTGTGTGGATGTGATGTCGGATCTTTTCAAGGAGTTGTCCCAATTCCAGTGCCTTGTTAAACTTCTCGATCTCTCGCTCCTGTTTGAAGCGCGCGCTGTCGGCTATCCAAACGTACTTGAGTTCTCCGCTCAGCTTGTCCCGCCATTTAGCTATCCAGAGGGCGTCAGGGTCGAATTCCCTGCCGCCCCAATGCCCCCCGCCAGGAGGCCTCGGGGTTGGGGCATCAGGCGACAGATTCAGAATTGTGTCACCATAAGCGGCCTTCGGCTTCCACCTGCCTCTGAGCGGATGTTTTCCCCGCCCCATAAAAATGCAGGGCGGCTCGACGGTGTAGTTGCTGAGTTCCACCCGCTCCCCGTTGAGGGTGGCGTACCCGTACTTCTCCTTGTTTGCCTCACGAGTCTTCTTCCTCATCTCGGCAAGCTTCTTTTTCTCCTCACGCGACATGCCCTCGCGCTTGGCCTTTTCCTCCTCGACCTCGCGCTGAATCTCAGAAAAATCGAAGTCCTCTATCCGGGAGGAGGTTTCGATCCCCAGAGCCTTGGAGAAATCGCCCACGAAGTTTTTGACGAAGACAGGATCTTTCACATAGTCCGTCCCCAGCTTTTTGACCCACGATACCGCCATTTCTTCCTGGTCAGGGGTCAACGAGAGCTTCCTCCCTCTGTGGCTAATGGTAAAACATTTGGGTTCGTATGTCGGGACTAGAACCCCATTATGAATCAACTGGTGTATCCTCGCAGACTGACGCATGGAAATCATCCTAGTCGTCTGTCGTTTTTAACCTCATAAAATTAATCGAAACAGGGGGCTCTAAACTTTTCTAGAAGCGTCCAAAATAGCATCGATTATTTGCCGGTAGCCCGTACAACGACAGAGGATCCCACCTATCGCCTCTTTTATCTCTTCCTCGGTGGGGTGGGGATTGCGCTTGAGAAAAGCGGTGGCAGCGATGATGAATGCCGGGGTGCAGAAGCCGCACTGCACCGCCCCGTGCTCTATAAAAGCCCTTTGCACGGCGTTGAGCTCCTCCCCCTTGGAGATGCCCTCCACCGTTGTGACCTCCCGCCCGTCAACCTCTACTGCCAGCGCCAAGCATGATTTCGTGGGCACCCCGTCGATCAGCACTGTGCAGAGACCGCAGTCCCCGCGCTCGCACGCGTGCTTTGTGCCGGTCATCTCCAATTCCTCCCGCAGAACTTGGAGCAGGGTTCGGTTCGCCTCAACCTCAAGCTCGTAGCTCTGCCCGTTTACCCGAAGTGAAATCTTGTGTCTTGACATCTAGCTACCTCCCAAAAGCTCCTCAAGGGCTCGCCGAGTTAGGGCCCCCGCCATGTGCAGGCGGTACTCCTTGCCACCCCGCACGTCCGTGATCGGGGCGATTTTCTCTCGAACTACTGAAACAGCTCGCTCGATTTGCTCACCCAACGGACCTTCTCCCTCAAAAATTTTCTCAACCTCGAAAACGCGGAGCGGAGTTTTGAACACAGAGGACAAGGCAACCCGCATTATTCGCCTCCCCGAGTTCGCCACTAATGCTGCCACCCCAACTACTGCCAAATCCTCGCCGCGCGTGCGCCCCCATTTGTAATAACCTCCTTTGGCCCCCTCAGGCGGATTTGGGATTCGCACGGCGCGGACGAACTCCCCTGGCTTGAGCGAGGTTCGCTTGACGCCCGTGAAGAAATCTCGAATCGGGATGATCCGCTCGCCATCCTTTCCCGCGACTTCTACCTCGGCGTCGAGCACGAGCAACGCTGGGGCTGTGTCGGCCGCCGGGGAAGCGTTGCAGATGTTCCCAACCAGCGTGGCGCGGTTTCTTAGTGTTGGATCTGCCAGCACGCCCACAGCGCTCCAAAGCACCGAGAAGCGCTCTTTGACAACTTCTGATTCAAGGAGCTCGTTCAGCGTAGCGGTTGCCCCAATCCTCAGCCCGCGTTTTTCATCCCACGAGAGCCCGCGTAGCTCCCCGATGCCTTTGAGATCGATTACGTATCTCGGCCGGATGAGCTTGTCCCGCATTAGCACGAGCAGGTCGGTGCCCCCCGCAAGTAGCTTCGCGTCTTCTCCATACTCAGCCATGAGGCCAACGAGTTCCTCCGTCGTCTTGGGTCTGAGGTAATCGAATTTGGGTATCATTTTCGCCCCTCCGCTCGCTTGAGCTCCAACCAGACCTTTTCCCGGCTCATGGGCAGGTCGTAGAGGTCCACCCCAGTTGCATCGTAGATAGCATTCGCAACCGCTGGTCCGATCGATATCGTTGGGTGCTCGCCTATCCCTCGGGCGCCGTAGGGGGCGTTATGCTTGGGGTTTTCGATCAAAATGGGCACGAATTCGTCAGGGATATCAGGCGCCCGGAAAATCTTGTAATCCGTGAGGTTGTTGTTGAGCAACACTCCCTTTTCGTTAAAAATGAATTCCTCACTGAACGTCGTTCCAAGACCCTGAACAACGCCTCCATAGATCTGGCCCCTCACGAGCAATGGGTTGAGGGCTTTTCCGAGGTCAAGGGCTGTGACCACTTTCAACACACGGACTTCACCGGTTTCCGTATCAACCTCAACCTCGGCCCCTTGCGCTCCAAAGGTCCACATGAGCGCGGGTAACCCTTGGCCGGTTTCAGGGTCCAAACCCGTTAGCCCTTCGGCGGTGTAATAACCATAACCGAGGATCGGCCCCTTGATGCCCGAGCCACTCGGCAGGATGCCACATGTCGCGATTGTTCCCAGCGGCAAACCTTTTTCTGGTCTACCTTCTGCGAGAACCTTTCCATCGGCCAGGGTTAGCTTGTCTTTGGATACCCCTAGAAGCTCGGCTGCTGTTTCCTTTATCTGTCCCCTTGCATCCTCGATCGCACGAAGCACCGCGTTACCATCCATGAAAGCGCCGCGACTTGCGACCGTTTGCCAGGAGTAAGGCGCGTAGTCTGTTTCCTGCCTGCTCACCACTTTGACTTTTTCGACTGGAATTTGCAGCCCCTCCGCCACCATTTGGGCGAAGGCGGTTGCGGTTCCTTGGCCCATCTCAATCAGGCTAATTGAGAGGGTGGCCGTCCCGTCCTCGTTGAGCTTCACGATGGCTGAAGAAGATGTGTAGGGGGGCATCGCGGGGGCTTTCCACAGAGCAGCTATCCCAATCCCCCTAACCTTCGTGCCTTTCCGCTCGGGCTTTTTCTTCCCCCACCTCAGCTCTTTTGCAACAGCCTTGATGCACTCGTCAACTCGCCCACAATCCTCACGGAGTTTTTCACCCGTAACGGTGATGCACCCCGGCAGAGCTGCGTTTTTCAGGCGGAACTCGACTGGATCCATCCCAATCGCTCGG
The DNA here is from genome assembly GCA_020725055.1 of Candidatus Hadarchaeum sp. GTDB lineage: Archaea > Hadarchaeota > Hadarchaeia > Hadarchaeales > Hadarchaeaceae > DYFS01. Next base: position 31,515 of record DYFS01000004.1, read on the forward strand.
GCAACCAAGTCCATCTGTCGCTCGATCGCCCAGTGGAACTCGACATGGCCGAACCCCCGATAAGCCGTGCCGTACGGGTGATTCGTATAGACGGTCAGGCTATCGCACTTCACATTCGGGATCTCGTAAGGTCCACTGCAAGAATAGCCTGCTGCGCGCCCGATGTTCACGCCGTAATCCGCGTAGGCCCCCGAGTCCCAGATGTACTCAATCTCCCCGGCGACGATTTTCCCATCTCGTTTAACCCCCGTCTTTATGCGCGCGTGCATCCCCTGGCGAACCGCCGCGGTGTTGAACTCCTCCTCGCGGGTCATCACGAGCTTCACCGGCCTCCCCCCAGCTTTCTTGGAGAGGAGGACGACAAGCGGCTCCCAGTGAAGCCCCGCTTTTCCACCAAACCCCCCGCCGACGTAAGGCACCTGAACGTTGATTTTGTGAATCGGCACGCCCAACCCGACGCTCAGCAGGTGCCGAACGGCAAAGGGCGATTGGGCGCTCGACCAGACGTTTATCTGTCCGCTTGGCAGCCACTGCCCAATCGACGCGTGGGTTTCCATTTGAACGTTTTGAACCATGGGCTGGTTGAACTCGTTCTCCACGATCACGTCTGCCCCCTTGAAGCCGCGCTCCACGTCGCCCTTTCGGAGCTTGAAGTGGTTTGCAATGTTCGTGTGCGGCTTCGGGAACACGAATGGAGCGTGTAAGTACTCGTGCAAGTTCTCGTGGACGAGCGGAGCATCGGTTTTCAACGCTTCACAGGGGTCGAAAACTGCGGGGAGCTCCTCGTATTCGACCTTGATCAACTCGACCGCTTGCTCGGCTATCTCCTCGGTATCTGCGGCAACTGCGACAACGGGCTCTCCGACGTGTCGAACCTTCTCGCGGGCGAGCATGTATTTATCCGTCATGTAGATTCCGAACTGGTGGGGAATCTCCTCCCCAGTTAGAATAGCTCGAACGCCCGGGAGCTTCTCCGCTTCAGATGTGTCTATCTTAAGGATGCGAGCGTGAGCATGTGGACTCTTTAGCAACCTGGTGTAGAGCATCCCCTGGAGTTTCATATCGGCGGTGTAGAGGGCTGTGCCCGTCACCTTCTCACACGCATCGATGCGCGAGATTTCTTTACCGACGTATGAATACTTCATCCTACCCCATCTCTGTCGAGTAAGGGGAATTAAAAAGTTTATGCCAAAAGCTCTAGCCACCGCCGACCGTCGGAACCAGAAGCAACTCGTCTCCATCCTTCAATTCGCTTTTTTTATCGGCGGGGATTCCATTCAACCTGATCAAAGCGATAGAGGCGGGGTGGTACCTGAGCTCTTTTAAAACGTCTTCTACCCTCATGCCCTCTTTATATCCTATTTCTTTCCACTCTCTGCCCGCGGCGATTTTTACCCTTATCATGAGGCTTCCCATTTTTGATATCTGACCGAGATGTCCAAAAGTTTATTCCCTCATCCATTTTCTCTTTTTTTGGGATCTCAGATGACCTCGACCATCCCCTCTTTGCTGACCATAACGGCGAAATCTCTGAGGGCCTTTCTGCGCTTGAGGTTTTTCCACCCGAGTGTTTCCGTAATCAGCCTCACGACCTCAGAGTAGTTGTGGGAGACCTTTATGCGCTTCCTGTCGGCTTTGCTGAAGACTCGCTCGGAGACTTCGTAGACGTTGGAACCAGCTTTTACGTCTATTTTGATCGGCCACTTGATGGTCTCGATAAGCTTCAAGGTATTCCTCGCCCTGCCGATGTTTTCTTCCGCCGTCTTCAGGATAGCGCTGACATTAGACCGGCTCGTGCGCAGTTCCGCCGCTATTTTCGCTAAAGTCCGCCCCTCGCGCCTCATCCTGAGAACTTCGAACTGCCTTTTCGTGAGATGAGTATCTTTGATGTTAACCATTTTTGGTTCACATTTGTCTATTTATTGACTTTTTTATTTAAATTTTTGGATGCGGATGCAGGGGGGCCAAATTTGACCCGCTTCAGGTTTAACCGAATAGAGCTCGCTGGCTCCCTCGGCGACTTGGGGACAATGCTGCCACTGCTAATCCCTCTAGTCGTGATAAACGGGGTCAACGCCACGATAGCCCTGCTTTTAGTTGGGCTCTTCTATCTGGGGGCTGGGCTCTATTACAAGATCCCGGTCCCGGTGCAACCGCTCAAGGTTATGACAGTAATCGCCATCACTGGGGGCTTCTCCGCCCAGATGATTGCCGCTGCAGGATTAATCATGGGCATTTTCATGCTGTTTTTGGGTGCGACGGGACTAATCGACCAAGTCGCCAAGGTGTTTTCAAAACCGGTCGTTCTGGGGATACAGGTTGCTCTCGGCATTCTCCTGTTCATGAAGGGTGTCCAGTTTATCCTAAACTCAAAGCTGTTCGTCAGCGGTGAAACTGTCCTCCTCACAGGGGTTCCGCTAAATCCCATAGCCGGCTTGGCTGGCATGTTGATCGCGGCGCTTCTCCTCACAAATAGAAAAATCCCAGCGGCGATCGTGTTGGTCCTCTTCGGGTTTTTGGTCGGCTTAGCCCTCAAGCCCCCAAGCCTCACCTTTGGACCGCAAATTTCTCCCCCACAAGTGCCAACGATGGCCGACCTCCAAGCAGCGTTTTTGTTTCTGGTCATCCCCCAGATTCCGGTCACGCTTTCCAACGCTGTGATCGCGACCTCCGACCTCGCCAAGAAGTACTATGGAAAGAGGGGCAGGAAGGCTTCTCCCCGGGCGCTCACCAGCACCATTGGGGCCGCAAACCTGGCTGCGGGAGGGCTGGGCGGCATGCCGATGTGCCACGGGGCCGGGGGCTTGGCCGCGCACTACCGCTTCGGAGCAAGGACCGGTGGAGCAAATCTGATAATCGGTGGAATTTTCGTGGCATTGGCCCTGATATTCGGCTCAAGCGCAGTTTCTGTCCTCGGGGCTATTCCCCTATCAATTTTGGGCGTTCTCTTGGTGATCACAGGGATTCAACTGATGATGTTGGCTATTAATGTCAGGGAACAAAAGGACTTTCTTGTGGTGTCAGTGATTGTGGGCCTATCCGTGGTCGTAAACATGACAGTCGCTTTTATGGCTGGCATAGTACTTCACTATATGCTGAAGTGGTGGAGCCCATGGTCAAGCGGGTGAAAGCCGAGGACGCAATCGGGAAGCGGCTTGCCCACGATGTTGTCCGCTACGGGCCCGGGCTCAAGTCCGTCCTGTTCAAGAGGGGGCATGTGATCACTATCGCGGACGTGGAGCGGCTGAAAGACACCGGGAATTACTCCGTCTACGCCGCAGGGAGGGGGGAAGAGGGGGTCCACGAGGACGAAGCTGCGACTAGGATGGCTCAGGCTTCGGCGGGTGAAAACGTTTTTTGGGTGAGACCAAACCAGGGAAAAGTAAACTTGCTTGCAAAGGTCCCCGGGCTCTTGAAGGTCAAGGCCGATGTCATCAAGCAGATCAATCTCATCGATGATTTCATTTTCTCCACCCGGCCCAACTACACAGGGGTTAAAAAGGGAGGGCTCGTGGGCTCCGTCAAGATAGTTCCGCTGATGGTGGGCGGGGGCCGCATGAGGAAGGTGGAAGAAATCTTGAAACGAAACAAGCCCGTCCTCAAGGTGACCCCCACAAAGGTCAAGAAGATTGGTATCGTTATAACAGGAACTGAGGTTTACGAAAAAAGGATAAAGGACGCTTTCCTGCCGGCCCTGAGGGAGAAACTCGCGGGCTACGGTTTGAAGGTTCGGGAAACAGTCGTTGTGCCAGACGACGAGGAAAAAATAAGAGAGAAAATCATCGGCTTCAAGCGGGAGGGCTGTGAACTCATCTTGGTCGCGGGCGGGATGGCGGTCGACGCAGGGGATGTTACACCAGCCGCGATAAGGAAAACCGGTGCAGAAGTCATCTCACGCGGCGTCCCGGTCTTCCCTGGCTCTATGATGATGCTCGCCTACCTCGGCAGCACGGCGATTATGGGCCTCCCCGCGTGCGTGTTCGTCGACAAGCGAACGAGCTTTGACCTGCTCCTGCCGCGGGTCCTTGCGAAGGAAAAAGCAACGAAGGCCGAGCTCGCGGAACTCGGGCACGGTGGGCTACTGTGATAGGCGCTATCGTGCTTGCCGCTGGTGAGTCGAAGCGGATGGGCGAGCCGAAGCCGCTTGTCAAAATCAAAGGTAAGCGCATGATCGAGTGGGTAATCTGTTCCTTCGAGGGCACGGCCGATGATATAATCGTCGTGTTGGGGCATGAACCAGAGGCCGTAAAGCCGGTGCTGGAGAAGCTCGGGGTGCAGTGGGTGGTGAACGAAAATTACCACGAGGGAATGGCTTCCTCGTTCAAGAAGGGTCTCAAAGAACTTGAGGGTTGTGACGCGGTTTTTTTGGCGTTAGGGGACCAGCCGCTCATCGATCGAGATTTTTTGAAAAGGGCAATTGGTGTTTGGAAAGGCGGAGCGAAAATCGTAAGCCCGGTGTACAAAGGGAAGAAAGGGCACCCAGTTCTCTTTGATAAAAGTTTATTCAGCGAAATTCTCTCACTTAAAAAACAAGAGACAGTTCGAGATATCATTCACCGACACACCGGCGAGCTTCAACTCATCGAAGCAGAAAAATGGGCCCTTGTAGACATCGACACGCCCGGAGACCTTCAAAAGATTTGAAAGTTTCGTGATCAACAGGGGTGTTTAGTTCCAGACGCTTTTCTCTTCTCTTTTATCAGCTCAGCTGCTATGCTCACGGCTATCTCTTCAGGCGTTTTCGCGTTTATGTCGAGGCCGATCGGAGCTTTTATCCTCTTTATCGCCTTTGCCAGCACCCTATCCTTTCGCAAAACCTCTTTCAGTTTGGCGATTTTGCGCGCGCTCCCGAGCAGGCCGAGGTAAGCCGTTCGCTCGCGGACGAATCTGCGCAGGGCAGCGAGGTCGTGTTTCGGCTCCCCATGCACAATCGCCACGCAGGTGCGCCCATCGACCTTCACCTCTTTCAAAGCTTTTTCAAAATCCTCGCGATAAACTAGCTTCGCGTTCGGGAATCGGCTTTTTGTCAGGGTGTCTTCGTTGTCGTCAACCACTGTTATGTCAAAACCCAAGAGGTCGGCCACGGTGTAAGTTGGGAGAGCTATATGGCCGGAGCCGACGATCACCAACTTGGGCTTTGGCTCGACCACGTCCACGAACACCGTCATCGCCCCACCACACCACAACCCCGTATCCAACTCACCCTCCTTTGCCCCGCCATAAAAGGAGAACTTCAAGCTCCTCGACTTACCCCCCCTAATCGCCTTCAGCGCCTCTTGCCTGAGCCCCCTCTCGAAGCACTCGCCACCGCCTATTGTTCCGATGATTTCCCCGTCCTCGGTAACAAGCATCTTCCTTCCCGGCTCGGCTGGCCCTGAGCCTATTTTCTCCACCACAGTGCAGAGCGCCACTCTCTTCCCCTCCTCCAGGAGTTTTGGGAGCCGTTCGAAAATGTTTACAGGGTTTGACATCCTCCCCCACCTCACTTCTTCTTCCTCGCCGCCGCCAGGTAGCCACCGTGCCGTGCCCTAACGTCCAATATCGTGTAAAAAGCGTCCTTGTCGTGGGTCTTGAGCAAGTTCAAGAATCTCCGCGTCTCCCTCCTCTCAAATAGCACGTTGTAGATCGGCTGCACCCCCTCCAGGCCAAGCCCCTCGACGACCGTGACCCCGAAGCCGGCGCCCCTGAGTTTTTGCGCGAGCCCCATATTCTTCGGCACCACGTGGGCGAAAACGTACCCCAACGCGATTTTTTCTTCGATGAGGCTCCCGAGGTAATTTCCGGTGGCGAAGCCAGCGGCAAACGCAAACATGTAATAGATCTTATCCAGCTGTGTGATCACACGGCTTACCGCGAGCACCCAAATCAATATCTCAAAGAAAGCTGTTAATGAGGCCACGTTCCTCTGCCCCCTGAAAATCAAAATTTGCCGGGTTGTGCCCATCGAAACATCGGTCATCCGGGCTAGGAAAATTGCAAGACTCCAGAGGAAGGCTTCGAGCATCTGTTTACCATCGACTCATTCGTTTACCAGCTATAAAACTCGTTTCCCCGTTTTTTTTCGATTTGTCACATCTCTGGGTTATGCTGAGCGCGACTAGATCATTTCTCTGCGCTTTGTCACCCAGATGCTCAACTGGAACAGGATAACTGCGTACGTCAACAGCACTAAGAAGCTCAGGGTTGGTTCTGGGTTCCACTTGAATCTCAACCGTTGACCGGGCATTCCACCGAACGCTTGCTGGAGAGGAACCCCATAAGTGTTGGCAACCGCGTCTCCGGCATAGTCGGGCATAAACCAGGGAGCATAGCCCGCGTAAGACAAACTCGTTGAGATGATCGGGAAAATCAGCATGAAAGTTAGAAGCGTGGCTATCGTCGCCCCCATGCTCCCCTTTAGCAGGGAACTAAAGGTGAATGCTATACTTAGTACACAGCACGCTAGCATCAACGCAATGGCAAACGACCCCAATATCCCGCCCGGTAATCGTCGGTAGAACCCCAGCAACGCGCCCGTCGAAATCAAATATGCTAGCGCAAGTATCGCGGCCGTGGCGATGAAGCAGGCGATGTATTTTCCCGCCACCAGGGTAATCCGCCTCACCGGGTTCGGGAACAATATGTATCCGGTTTTGCGCTCGAACTCGGATGCAATGGCATCCCCTGCAAAGAACACCGCGCCGAGGATGGCTATCGTACTCATCGACGTCACGAATATCGCGAAGAGTTCTGGGGTATCTGGAGCACCCATCTGCCTAGGTAGATCTAGCCCCTTGTAAAGCCCAATGGTTAAAATGACGGCAATAACTGTGATAGCCAAAGCTCCGTAGAACCGCCTCCTCCGGAACTGCTTCAACAACTCGTACCGCGTGACTGTTTTTAACTTCTCGAACTCGCTCAAATGGTCACCTCCGTGAGCTTGAGATACGCCCGCTCTAACGAACGGTATTTTTTCTTCAGGTGGGCGATGTTGTCATAGGCGCGCAGTTTTCCGTGGTCGATTATCGCCACTTTTTTACATATTTGGGCGACCTCGGTGAGCAGGTGGGAGGCGAAGAAAACCGTTTTTCCCTTCCTTGCTTCCTTTAGAATCTCCCGCACCTCCATCATGCCCCTGGGGTCTAGGCCCAAGGACGGCTCGTCGAGGATGAGGATCGGCGGGTCGTGGAGCAAGGCTTGCGCGAGGGCGAGGCGCTGCTTCATCCCCCGCGAGAATTTTTCTACCCTCACATTGGCCCATCTCTCAAGACCGACGAGTTTGAGGACTTCCTTTATCCTGTGCCTCAGCTCACGCCCGTGCATCTTTCGAAGCCTCCCCAAGTAATTCAGGGTCTCATCTGGAGTGAAGAAGGGGTAGAACTCGGGCGTCTCCAAAATAGCCCCCACCATCGAAACCGCCCGTTCGCGCTCCTCGGCTACGTTGGCACCGTTGATGTAAGCCGTGCCCGAAGAAGGGCGTAGGAGGCCGCATAGGAGCTTGAGGGTGGTGGTCTTCCCCGCGCCGTTCGGGCCGAGCAACGCAACGTCTTCGTTCCTCCTCACCTTGAGCGAGAGGTTGTCGAGGGCGAGAAAGCTGTTGTAGTACTTACTCAACCCCTCGATGACGATTGAACCGTCCATTTTTAACACCGGTCACTTTTTCAAGCCCCTATCAAATCGAAACGCTTTAAACTCTGCGTCTGTAAACCAATTTGGCTCGGTGATTGTTTGCCGTACGTGTACTGTGACCCGAAGCTATGCACCGGTTGCAGGGCCTGCGAACTCGTTTGCGTTGGTTTTCACGAGCGTGTGTTTAACCCTAAGATAGCGCGCATCCGCGTGGTGAGATCCGAGCCAGCTTCGGATATCACGATCACGTGCCACCAATGCGAAGACCCCCCATGCGTGAAGGTATGCCCAGCTGGCGCCATCCGCAAGCTCAAGAGCGGCTTGGTTGAGGTCATCGATGCCCGCTGCGTGGGCTGCGGCGTGTGTGCCGAGGCATGCCCGTTCGGGGCGATCTGGCTGCACCACGAGCGGGGGAAAGCGACAAAGTGCGACCTGTGCGGCGGTGACCCCCAGTGCATCAAGCATTGTGTACCCGGTGCGCTGAAGCTTACGGCACCTGAGGGGGTAGCCATCGAAAGGCGCTTCGCAGCCGCGGTGCGCCGAGCGCCGGAGCGCGGGGGATGAGGAAATGGCATTCACCTACAAAGGTTACGCTGGCAAATACCTGCGCGTTGACCTCACGCGGGGCAAGACCCTCGAGCTCGAGCTACCGAAGGAGTGGGCGCGCGGCTACATAGGAGGGAGCGGGATGGGGGCGCGCATCTTGTACGATGAGGTGCCGCGCAACGTTGGGCCCCTCTCCCCAGATAACATTTTGATTTTCGCGACGGGCCCGGTGACCGGCACGGCGTACCCGCCCTCCGGGCGCTACTGCGTCGTCACCAAGGCGCCGCTGACTGGCATTTGGGGCGAGGCTCACTCGGGCGGCTACTGGGGCCCCGAGCTGAAGTACGCCGGCTACGACCTGATTATCATCCGGGGGAGGGCGCCGAGGCCCATGTACCTTTTCATCGAGGACGGCAAAGTAGAGCTGCGCGGTGCTAAACGGCTCTGGGGTAAAAACACCGCGGAGACGACTGACGCTATCGAAGGAGAACTGGGCCGCGATGTGAGGGTTGCGTGCATCGGCATGGCTGGCGAGCGACTCGTGAAGTTCGCGTGCATAATAAACGAGCGCAGCAGGGCGGCAGGGCGGACCGGCGTTGGGGCGGTGATGGGGAGCAAGCGCTTGAAGGCGGTTGTGGTGCGCGGCAGCGGCAGCATCGAGGTCGCGAACTTCGACCGGGTCTGGGAGCTGACCAAGGAGGCGCACGAGCGGTACACCGGGGGCGAGTGGGGGAAGGCATCACACGACGCCCTCTACCGGTTCGGGACTCCGGGGCTGGTGAGCTGGGAGAATGAGATAGGCCGCCTGCCGACGAAGGGGCACCGCACCGGCGTCTTCGACCGGGCCGCGGATATAGGCCCGGAGGTCTTCGAGCGCGAGTTCATAATCCACCGCCGCTCCTGCATGAACTGCCGCATCCAGTGCAAGAAGGTCGCCAGGGTGGGGCGCTCCGGCCCGTACGCCGGCTTGATAACCGAGGGCCCGGAGTACGAGACCATCGTCGCGCTCGGCTCGAACTGCTTGGTCAGCAATTTCCCCGCTGTGATGCAGGTAAACCAGCTCTGCAATCTGCACGGCATGGACACGATTTCATGCGGGGGGGCGGTGAGCTTCGCGATGGAGTGTTTCGAGCGCGGCGCTTTGAGCGAGCGCGACATAGGCTTCGCGCTGGGGTGGGGGGATGGGGATGCGATGGTCAGGCTCGTTGGGATGATGGCGTCGCGCGAGGGGGTGGGCGATGTCCTCGCGGAGGGTATTAGAGCCGCGGCGAAGCGCATAGGCAAGGGCTCGGGGCGGTGGGCGATTCAGGTGAAGGGGCTTGAGGCCTCTGGGCAAGACGGCAGGGCCCACCAATCGGTCGGGCTGACCCACGCCATCTCGGTGATAGGGGCCGCTCACCTGCGGGCGCTTTCCTCTCTCGATGAGCTCGACTACAGGAAGACTATAACCGAGCGGTACGGCAAGGCAAGAGCCGCGGCGCTTGGTGACCGACTCTCAACGAAGTACAAAGGGATGCTCGTCAAGGATGTCGAGGACCTCTACGCGGTGGTCGACGCGCTTATCACCTGCAAGTACGGCACGATGTGGCCGCCGATCTTCTACTTTGAGGACTACGCTGAGATCCTGCCCGCTGTCACGGGTGTCGAGGAGTTCGGGAGCGTCAAGGAACTTCGAATCATCGCCGAGCGCATCGTCAACCTCAAGCGCGCCTTCAACGCTAGGCTTGGTCTGGGCCGCAAGGACGACACGCTGCCCGAGCGCATGCTGAAGGAGCCGATGCCAGAGGGGCCGGCAAAGGGCAGGGTGGTCGACCTGAAGCCGATGCTGGACGAGTACTACCGCGAGCGGGGGTGGGACGTTCGCACGGGGTTGCAACGCCGCGCTACTCTCGAGCGGTTTGGGCTTGCCGACGTTGCGCGGGATTTAAAGAGGGTAGGCGCCCTAGCAAAATAGAAGGGGTATCATAATAATCAAAAAGAGGTGATCTGATGGTCGAGCTCTACGGCAAGGATTTCATAACGACGCAGGACTGGAGCGTCGATGAGCTGGTGCACGCGATAAAAGTTGCCAGAAAATTCAAGGACATCGTGAAGAAAGGCGGGCGCCCGCCGAGGGTCTTGGACCGCAAGAATTTCTTCATGCTTTTCTATGCCCCGTCGACCAGGACGCGGGGGGCGTTCGAGGCGGCGGCGTCGATTTTGGGGGGCCACCCCGCCTTCATAGACGTTTCAACCACCCGGATGGAGGAGGCCGTGAAGGACGCCGCCAAGATGTACGACTCGTACGCGGATGGGATTGGGGTGAGGATTCTGGACAAATACATCGACTTCGTCTACGGCGCTGGGTACAAGGTCGTCGCCGAGTTTGCACGGGTCGCGAAGGTGCCGGTGATCAACATGGCGTGCTGTACCTACCACCCGACGCAGGGGCTCGGGGACATCATGACCGTAGAGAACAAAATCGGCAAGGTGAGGGGGAAGAAGTACACGATAACTTGGGCCTACTCGAGCAAGCCTCGCGGGCGCTGCAGCATCCAGGAAGAAGTGCTAATCGCGACGCGCTTCGGAATGGATGTCGTGCTCGCACACCCGAAGGGCTTCGAGATCGACCCGACAATTGTCGGGGCGGCGAAGCGGAACGCGAAGGAGAGCGGGGGCGGCTTCAAGATAAGTAACGATTTTGAGGAAGGGCTCGAGGGCGCGAACGTCGTGTTCCCGCGGAGCTGGGGCACTTCGGAATTCCTCAGGGTCGGGGCGACGAAATTCGGCGTGGGCAAGGAGGTCGCGGTCTACAACAAGCACAAGGACTGGAGGCTAGATCAGCGCCACGTCGAAGACCTAATGGCCAAGCCGGCGATCGTCACGCACGTGTTGCCTGTGATGCGCGGCGAGGAGGCGACGGACGAGGTCATGGACGGGCCGAACTCCGTCATCTACGAGCAGGCGGACGACAACTTCTACGCGAAGATGGCCTCGATTGCCCTGACCATGGCGAAAGAAGTGCCGCTTTGAAATTTAGGATGAAAGATGGTGATGTTTCAGTTTAACAATCAGAGGGAACCGCTTGCTAACTCTCACCTAACCTCGAACATTACATTATATGTCACGAAACCCGACCATCCACTTCCGCGTAAAGCGCCTCCAGCAGATCGGGGTGCTCAAGGGGTTCACCGCTGCGGTCGACCCACGCGAGGCCGGGCTCCCCGATGTAGCCTTCATCAAGCTCAAAATCGCGAGTGGGGTGATGCCAC
>DYFS01000005.1 GCA_020725055.1 Candidatus Hadarchaeum sp.
GCGCGGTCGACCGGCACCTGCGCAAAATTAGTGTAAACCCAAAACCCTATTTAATCTTACACACCTCTAAAAAGAAGAAGAGAGGCCAAAGGCTGAGCAGTACAGCCTTAGCCCCAACACCATAGCTTCACAATGTCTATCGTAACGCTTTCACCAGCTGCCAAAGTCTTGTTTACCCAGTTATCGTGTACGACGTTGACCCTGATGTAATCGGTACTGCCGGATGTTGCGCCTATCGCTCCCACGTTCTCGAATATGGTTTCAAATGCATTGCCGACGTTCTCTCTGGCGTAGACGATCTTTCCCGACATTTGCACCTCTATCTGCGCGTTCTCTTTGGCATTGTAGGCCGTGTTGTCCCCATGCGCCTTGTACGCTATCACGATGTCGAACGCGGTATCGTAGGGGATAGCGACAGATCCACCACTTGCCTCGATGGTCCCAAGAATGTTATCTAGGTTGGCGGTAGAATTCATGGCTTTTGTGTTGTCGTATTTTCCGGGCCCCTTCATCACGTAGATGTTTTCTATTCCCGAGCCCACTGGCGCCGCACCGATGACAATGGTAGGTTTTACGTACTCTTCTGGTGAAATCGCCGTAATTTTTGCGTTCCTCCATAGCGGAGAAAGTTCGCCCGGAACTCCAGTAACTACAGTTGGGGCAGTTGGCCACAAAGACCATGCTGCAATCGCCATCACTGCTACTACTATGACAGCTGCTGTTGCCCAAGGAAGTTTCGTTGTCATCTCTTTTCCACCTCCTTTTTTTCCTATCTTTGGTGCCCCCACCGGCCCTGGCACGTAATCTAATCTCCCCTTGCATCGGGGGCATTCCTTCGGGTTTGGGATTTTCGACTCCCACTCATATCCACAGCGGGGACACTTCATACGGTTAATTTTATGAAAACATGGGGTAAAAACATTTCGTAGAATCTACTACTATTACTATGATGCGCTACTATGAGCCCCGTAACCATCATGTTTATTTTTATGACGGTTCTCTTTACATCGGAAAAACATGCGAACTCAGCTTGTGGTTGAAGGCCGGGCTAGACTTGAGGCACCGGAACTCGAGCGCTACAGAACGCAGGCCGGCGACTACGCACCCTCTCTCACCAGCGTTTTCTACAATCCCCGCATGGAGTTCTGCCGCGATATCTCGGTTTCGGTTGTTCAGGTGCTGGCTGATGAGCTCGGCAGTATCAGCATCTGTGATCCATTGGCCGGGGTTGGTGTACGGGGGATAAGGTACGCCAAAGAGGTCAGAGGTGTGGAAAACGCTACCGTCAACGATCGCTCACAGGAAGCGGTTGGGTTCATCAGGCGCAACGTTGAGCTCAACAAACTCGACAACATCGAGGTGCGAAACGAAGATGCGAACGTCTTGCTTTGGAGCCGTCGAAGAGGGCGATTTCACTTCATCGACATCGACCCGTTTGGTTCCCCGGCGCCGTTCGTCGATGCGGCATGCGCGGCACTCGCTCGGGAGGGCATTCTCGCACTGACCGCCACGGATACAGCCCCACTTTCTGGCGCCCACGTGAAGGCCTGCCTGAGAAGGTATGGGGCCCGCCCCCTGAAGACGGAGTATTGCCATGAGCTTGGCGTGCGGATTTTGATCGGCTTCGCCCAGCGGGTCGCGGGCAGGCATGAACTCGCGCTCACCCCGGTGTTGGCGCATAGCACCGAGCACTATTTCAGGGTTTATCTCCGCGCGCGGAGGGGGGGGCGACGCGCTGACGAGCTTCTGGCTCAGCAGGGCTACGTGTTGCACTGCAGGGCGTGCGGGCGCAGGGTGCTCACGCGCGGGATTGCGGTCGAGCTGCCGGGCGCCTGCGAGTGCGGCGGAAAACCAGATCACGCCGGCCCGATGTGGTTGGGGCAGCTCATGGACAAGGGGTTTGTAAGGAGGGTGAGTGCGGACTTGGTGAACCGAAATTTCAAGCTTGGGCATCGAGAGCTGGTGATGCTCGACCGCTGCGCGGAGGAGGCTGATGGGCCGCCGACGTTCTACGATGTGCACGATTTGGCTAGACGCGCAGGAGTTTCGGCACCCAAGCTACTTGAGATTTTGGCAATGCTTCGTAAAAGGGGTTACTTTGCATCGCGTATGCATTTCTCGGACATCGGGCTACGAACGGATGCACCCGTCGACGAGATTTTGCAGGTTTTTAGGAGCTTTTCTGTCTTACGTAAGACAACAGAGGTTGGTTTGAACCCCTTCCCGATAACGTAAACTTCGGCACTTCCCTTGCGCGAGGCTATGGGTTTGGACACTTTCACGAACGCAAACTTTTGCCTGACCTCGGTTAAAAATTCATCGAGCATCTCCCCCTGAAAAACTTTGATGAGGAATTTCCCCCCATGGGCCAGAACCTGACAAGCGATTTCAAGTGCTGCCCTCGCGAGTTCGATCGAACGCAAGTGGTCGATCTCCCAGACTCCTGAAACGGAAGGCGAAGCATCAGAAATCACTACATTAGCTGCGCGCGGGAGTTTGGTTTTGATATGCCCCCAAGTTTCTGGCTTTGTGATGTCACCCACAAGAGTTGCAACATTGTTGTACGGTAGCTTGGTAATCGGCTGAAGGTCAACTCCCAGCACAAAGCCCTCTCCGCCAACCTCCTCCCTCGCCACTTGGAGCCAGCCGCCTGGAGCAGCCCCTAGATCGACGACGACGTCCCCCCGCCGCAGCAGGCCGTAGCGCCTGTTCAGCTGCTGGAGTTTATAGGCCGCGCGAGATCTGTACCCGACGCGTTTGGCCATGCGGTAGAAATGCTCGCGCTTGCGCTCGCGTTGCCATCGTCTGCCCAAAACTTCTGCCCCCTAATCTTTCGATGATCCGCTGAACGGCCTCCCCCACTTGCGATCGTAAGCGATTTCACCGAGACTTTTCCGCTTCTTGCCGACCACCGCCTTGACGACTTTTCCCAAGATGCCTTCGCTGGGGTGCGGATAACCGAGCGGTGTTAGCGCTACTACGCGGATTCCTTTTGGGATTTCAAGGAGTTTTTTGGTTTTCTCCTCATCGAAGAGCCCGAGCCAGCACGTGCCTAGCCCGAGGTTGGCAGCCTCAAGCACGAGATGCTCCATTGCGATGGCCACATCTACGAGGTAGTACTTCTGTCCATAGCGGGTTCCGCTCCGCTTCGGGTCGCCGCAGGCCACGATAAAAACAGGTGCTGATTTGGCCCAGAAATTGATTCCCCCGGCGAGTTTAGCAATGATCTTCTTATCCCGGACGACGATGAACCGCCAGCACTGCTTGTTCTTCCACGATGGCGCTAGTCTGGCGGCCTCGAGGCATTTGGCTATTTTCTCCTCTTCGACTGGTTTGTCTAGGTACTTCCGAACGCTTTTTCGCGCCCGGACGACTTTATCGAAATCCATAGCAATCACTCTAGGTTCATCGGCGTGCTATTTTAGGTTGCGCCACGTTAACCGATGCATTCGATTTTCACAGGTTTGATTCCGCACTCCTTGAAGCTCGCCAGCACGTTTTTTCGAAGTTCGTTGAAGTCGGGGCCATAGAAGAGGTGGCTCTTGCAGCGGCAATCGCTCGAGCCAAAGCCCGCGACGGAGGCTAGGTGTTTCGCCAGCTCCCCGGCGATGGCGCACTCCATGCGTTCTTTTGTTTCTCCTTGAACGACGTCGATGACCCTCCCCCTTGTGAGGAGGTAGTCGATATGCCAGTGGATTTTTTTATCGCCCGCCAAGTGGCGCTCGACGCGTTTTTCGAGGCCGTCGAGAGCCGAGCCAACGTATGCGTAATAGCCGGCCTTTAGTTTGAGGTTCCCAAGCTCGCCGACGCTCAGCTGAACTGGATACGGCACGTGGATGAGCAACACATAGATTCCGCGCATGGGTCTCGGTTAAACTTTGGTGGTGGCGCTACTTTTGCCTTCCGCAGGCGCGAATAGCCAAGCCTGGCCCCGCTTGCCAACGCGTTTCACCTTGCCCTTGCGCTCAAGGATCGGGATGTGGTGGGCTTGGATCGTCGTCCGGGCCTTGCCGAGCGCGGCTGCGAGGTCGTCGTAGGTCTTCGGGCCTGAGGCGAGCTGCTGGAGGATGAGCGCTCGAGCCTCTTCGCCTTGCAAGACATTCACGCGTTTGTAGTTCGCGAACCCAAGCTCGAACTTCGCGCGCTTCTCTGGGTGAAGGGTGTGAATGCCAAGCCCTCCAAAGCGTTTGAAGTTTCGCCAACCATGAATCGGAAGGTTTCTGCTCTCATTCTCGTACTTGCTTGGAATTATTCCTATTGAGGCGAGACATTCTTTTAAAAATTCGATTACTTCTTTATCCTTCGAAGAGATATTCAGATGGTGTAAAATACCAGACTTTCTCAAAATTGCCGAGCCTTCCGCAGCAAAGATTCCCCTAAGGTAAGCCGCCGCAAATTCAGTTCGCGAAAGAATAAGCGACTTTACCTTTTCATGTACAGTTTTTAATAACTCCACTAACACAACCGAGTTGAAGTAAATTTGGGCGTACTCTTGATTCATTCTAGGGTCTTCACACATGGCGGTAAAGTTCTCAGATGGAATTTGCAGCACTTTCGACCATTTTTCTCTCGACACGTGTTTGGCCGTTGAACTTAGCGTGTTAAGCGTAACTCTAAACTCCCGTCGATCAATCCCAATTTTCTCCTCGACAAAATCCAAAAATCGTAGCAGAAGCTCTGGACATGAGTTGCCGATGTAAAGTCCCTTTGCTTTTCCGCCCTCTCCAGCCCAGAGCCCAAGCCCCTCAAAAAATAAGTCGTCTAAATTAATGAGCCGATTGACAACAACCTCTTTTGAACTGCTGCCGCAATATGGCCTGTTTGGACCTAATGTGAATAGTTTAGCTTTGTCTTTTGAAATACTCACAAGGATGTCCTTACTACGAAAAGTTTTCATCGGACCTATCTCTTTCACATCAAGATGCTCCATTCGTTCTGCGCTTAGCACAATTCCCGCCACGCCTTTGGGCGGAGGTCACTTATAAAGGAAAAACGTGGAAGGAAAAGAGAGATTTTTAACTCTTATTCACAAAAATAAAGCCAAAAATCAGCTGTTATAGCTCAACATCGAGTCCTAATTTCTCACATAGCTCTTTATATCGATTTCTGACGGTGACCTCAGTAACGCGGGCGACCTCCGCCACATCTCGCTGAGTGCGCCTTTCTCCGCAGAGAACGCTGGCAATGTAGACCGCGGCAGCCGCCACTCCAGTCGGCCCCCGCCCCGAAGTCAAGCCTTTCTTGGTGGCCTCCTTCAGGAGCTCGATTGCCTTCGTCTGAACCTCGCCGCTCAACTCGAGCTCGCTGGCGAAGCGCGAGACGTAATCGACCGGGCTCGTCGGGCGGAGGTGTATGAGCAGCTCGCGGGCGATGAATCGATAGCTGCGGCCGATCTCTTTCTTGCCCACGCGCGACACCTCAGCGATCTCGTCAAGCGTCCTCGGCACCTTGCACTCCCTACAGGCGGCGTACAAAGAAGCGGCGGCGACCCCCTCGATCGACCGCCCGCGGATCAGCCTCTCCTCTACCGCGCGCCTGTAGATGACCGCGGCTGCCTCTCGAACGTTTCGCGGAAGGCTCAGATGCGAGGCCATGCGGTCTAGCTCGGAAAGCGCGAAGGCGAGGTTGCGCTCGGTTGCGTCAGAAACGCGGATTCGGCGCTGCCACTTGCGAAGACGGTATATCTGTGCCCGGCGCTTTGGTGTGAGATCCTTGCCATGTGAATCGCGGTCCCGCCAGTCGATCATGGTGGACAAACCTTTATCGTGGATCGTATTCGAGCAAATGCAACTACCTGCAATTGCGAAATTCTCACATTCGGGGACTGAAATGTCATATACATATTTACAAGTGGGTTCTACTTTCTCTATCTTCTTCACCCTCAAGAAAACAAGGGGCGCTGCCGCTAACTTCAATAACTTCTTGTCGTTAAATTTCCTTGCGATGGATGCCGCCAGACTCCTGTTTATCCTTATTCTCTTTCTGGACTTCCAAACCTTTCTGTATTTGGGCGGCGCTGGCACGAAATCCTCTATCGCGCCTTTTCTTCTTCGCTTGAGCATACCATCGATGAACCCGAGGATTTCAACGCTGCTTGGATTTGTAACGCGGGTCCCGGTGCTAAGCGACTTCTTAACGAGTTGCCCAGTTTGTCTGATTGTGTGTTTTGGGATTTCCTCCTCTTGGTAATTTGCGTGAATGCCTAATTGCGAATACAACGTCAAAATGTCTCTACTTAATGCATTGCTTACTGAAGTCGTGTAAAGTTGAGTTATCGGCCTCCAATGGTCCCTTTTCTCATCCTTTGTATACATACGACCATCGCCCTGGATGTATGCATGTAAGAATGCCAGCTTGAGCTCCAAAGGAAGCGAAAAAATAATTGGCGGAACCCTCTTATTTTGAGCGTTTTTGCCTGCTCCTAGAATCTTGGACACCAACACCCCTAAAACCTCGCTGTGTATGCCAACTCCTAAAGCTGAACTTAATTGATTCGCTCGATGAATGCCAGCTTCAAGCCCAAATATCGAATGGAGGAGCCGCTTTACATCTTCAACGAGAGAAACCTCATTTTTCCCAAATGAGAATATCACGTCCCCTCGAGAAGTTACGGATCCCTCACTCACATAGTATCCAAGAAGCCTACACAAATCGTTGTTCACTTCTATTTTTGTTGGAACCTCATTTTCGCCATAACGAACTGCAATTGTGAGATTTGAGCCATCATTAGTGATTAATTTTCTGGCGAAGGAGAGGGGCAGAATGTGGTGCCGCCTCCAACTTTTTATCGCCTGTTTCGAAACACCGTTATCGCGTAACATGTTGTAAGTCTGCGCAGAAACATGCCGCAGATAAAATCGCTCGATATCCTCAGTAGGCAACTTTAAAAACTCATCTATTAAATTTAGCTCCTTCATTTCATACGTGGGGGTTGGTATCCATGCTGGTGCAATCACGAAATCACCGATCTTTGACTCGCTTACTTTGAGAGGAATAATTTCTGAATTCTCATTCACACCATAGAGGCTATGTGCTCCAGTGATGCAAATCTTTCTTCCGCTCTCGAACTCTACTTGATAAAGATTTTCTTGAATTTCATGCCGGTAAACGTGGGTTATCAGCCGAAAGCCTATTTTATATTCTCTGTCGAACGCGACCGCCCGATATTTTAACTTAGTTATGTCTAGGAATTCTAATATCCCATCCTTTTTTATCTCGGAGGCGCTTTCCATTAATTTATCGATGAACTTTCCAATTGGTAATATCTCGATTTTTCTATCCTTTTCAACGATGAGCGGCTCCTTGTAATCAACACTGAACGTCATAGGAGCTCCGACCCTGCCGCGCTTCTCCCGCTGCTCCTGGTCGAAGGCGCGCCACTCCGGCCCCATGTCCATAATTCGATCGTGGATAACCCGACCGCAGCCGGCGCAGATCAGCTCGGCATGCTCGTAATCACGCACGAGCTTTACGCTTCCGCATTCCGGGCACTTTCGCTCCTTTTCTACCCGCTCCACGCTCCTCCCCCATAATGTAGAGTTCCTTGCCCACGAGCGAGGTAAGGTTCACCTTGACCCCAGCCGCGGGCCTCACGCAGATGTATGGCATACCCGTTGGGCCAAAGATATCGATAACGCCCCCCACCCGCCTCCGCGCCTCATCGTACACAAGCGTCCCCTCCCTCGGTGCCTCCTCGACGCGCAGCACTAGCCCCCGTTTGGTAGCGTGCGATACCCTACCCAACCGCTGCATTTTTAAATCCCCCAAAAGTTTAAGCCAACTTCTGCCACCCATTAATAAGCGTTTCGGAACATATAAAAGTGAGGGTTTTGATGCCAAGGAAAAAAGGTGCAGCCAAGCTTCGCAGGCTGGTGCTAGACGTTCTCAAGCCCCACACCCCAACCCTGCCGGAATTTGCGACCAAGCTGGGCTCACTCAGGGGGGTCAAGGGGGTGAACGTGGCGCTGATCGAGATAGACAAAGAGACCGAGACGCTCAAGGTGACCATCGACGGCGAACTCGAATTCAACGCGATCCGCTCGGCGATAGAGGAGTGGGGGGGCGTCGTCCACAGCGTCGACGAGGTAATTGCAGGCAGCGTGGGGGTCGAAGAGCCCGCGCCCATAGAGCGCCGGTTCAAGCTCCGCACGCACGAGGGCAAGGCGTAGGCGGAGTTTGTCGAATAAATCAGCGGGATAATTAAAACTCCCATTTCATTCATCGCGCGGATGCGCGTGAGGGTGCGCAGGTTGTGCGCCACGGCCATGAGCAGGATGCTCGCGGCCTTCGTGGCAGGTAGCTTGCACCTCGTTCGGGCGCCGTAGCGGTTCTCCAACCCGCCGAAGAAAGCCTCGCCGACCCCACACTGGCGGTAGAGCTTGCGATTGCACTTGAACTCGCGCAGCATCTGCTTCCTGAAGATGCCGTGGTACTCGACCGAGCGGGGCTTGATCACAGGTTTGAAGCCGTGCTCGAGGGCGAGCTCGAGGTTGCGCTGGGAATCGTAGCCCCTGTCTCCGAGCAACGGCTCGCCGTTGTCCCGCAACCCCTCGAGCAGCCGCCCGAGTTGCGTACAGTCGGCAACGTTATCGTGGGTCACCCTCGCTAAAACTACCACGAGCGCGCCAGCTTGGCGCGAATATCCCACGAGCGCGTGTAGCTTCAAAAATTCGTGTTTCCAGAGCGTTTTGAACACATTTTTGCGTCTCCTCATGCAAGGCGTCGAGATGCCAGTCGAGTCTGCGATGTAAAGCTCACATTTTGCGAGCTTCGACACCTCCCCGAAAAGCAAGATGAGGAGCAGCTTTAGGCATGGCTCGCGGAGCCGCTTGAGCGCCCAGCCGACCGTCGAGTGGTCGATCGTCTTGCCCACGAACGAGGGAGCCTGCCCCTCGACCTCGCGGTAGGTGTGGTCGAAGTACTGCGCAGTTGCACAAATCGCGGGTGCCTCCGTGCGGAAAACTTGGGCCGTCGGCCCCGCCTAGCGCGCTGCCAAGGTGGCGGGAGCCTCCTCACGAGTTTTTCGGCAATCTTAAATATTCGCTCGACGTCATCGAGCTTGGAGCTGTGCCGAGCAGCCCAATACTTTGGGCAAACCATCGAAATCAACTCCGTTTGGTTTTATCCTCGGCCCAGCTCTAACAAATCAGAATGGATGTTCGGCAATTTAAAATCACGAATTATTCGACAAACTCGAAAAAACGAGTCTCCCCTCCCTTGGTAGTAATATTTATAAAGCAGAAAGTATTACTACATTCAGGGGGGGTGCAGAAAGTGGTTTGCTACATAATACCCTTGGCGGCAGCGATAGTTTCGGCGGTTTTATGGGGTTCTCTGAAAAAAGGCCCCGCGGGATTATGGCTCGTACTGCTACTCTGCGGAGGTGCGTTGTTCGGGGTTGTTGACCACCTTTGGCGCGGCGAGCTATTCATGATCGGTGAAAACATTGCGAGCGATCTGCTACTGGGATGCGCGATTACTGGCACGATGTTTGGGGGCTGGGGAGTAACCCTCGGAATTGCCAAAATAAACCCGGACTTGGGCCACCGCATGGGGATCTTGGAGCTAGGCAAGAGGCGTTAATCACAAGGTTTGATTCAGCGGACAGGCGGAAGTGATTTAATTAGGGGAGCTTACCGTAATCTGGTGAGTTAGATGGAGGAAGCACCCGTGGAGAAGAAGCTCGTGGGGAAGGTGACCCACTACTTTACCAAGATAGGGGTGGGGGTCATCGAGCTTTCCGATGAGCTGAAGGTAGGCGACCGGATCTCAATCGAGGGACCGACGACGAACCTTGAGCAGGTCGTCGAGTCGATGCAGATCGAACACGAGGACGTGGAGGTCGCGAAAGCTGGGCAGGCGATAGGGCTGAAGGTCGACCAGCGCGTGCGGGAGAAGGACCTCGTTTACAAGCTGTCCTGAGCGCCCCAACTGCAAATTTTGTGATGTGGCTTCAAGTTTCGATTCCCAACCCAGTTCAACCCTTGGCTCGACGCTCCCGTGCTTTGGTTAGCCTTTCGAAGACGCACGCGGCCAACTTCACGAACTCCTTTGCGGCGGGAGATTTTGACGCATAGCGCACGACCGGGATGCCTGCAGTTAGGCTCTCCCTGACTTTGTCGTCATCCGGCACGACCGCAACGATTGGCCAGCCAAGTGTCTTCCTAACCTCCAGTATCGGCACCTCGTATCGCTTGCCCTTCACCTTGTTGACGACCACGCCGGTTATTGGTACCCGGTAGCGCTCCGCCGCCTGGAAGGTTCTGAGGGTACTGGCGATGGTTGGGATTTCAGGGTTTGTGATGACGAGTATCTCATCGCACGATTTTATCGCGGCCACAGCCTCGACCCCGAGCCCGGGCGCGGAATCGATGATGATCAGCCTGTACTTCGACCTCATCGGCTCTATGCACCCCTTCAGGTCGATGAGCGGGATTTCCCCCTCGTAAGCCACCGAGCCTGGAACCACGTGCAGGGAGCCCCCCACGACCCTCACTGCCTTCTCCATCGGCGCCGCCCCTGCTAGGACGTCGTGGATTGTCGTCCCCGCATCTAAGATGCCGAGGTGAAGACCGAGGTTAGGCGCTGAGAGATTTGCCTCCACCACGACCACCCCATTGCCAAATTTCTCGGCCAGTAACGTGCCCAAGTTTGCTGCCGTGGTAGTTTTCCCAACGCCACCTTTGCACGAGAAGATACCCATCACGCGGGCGCGCCTTGGCTTTATCTCGATTTGGCGCCCCCTGCGCGTGAGGCCACGAAGCACGTCTCCCGCGCCAAAAATCGATTTTTCCCGAGCGAGCGGCAACCTATCAACCATATCCGTTGGAGTAAGGCCATCATAAAAAGCGTTCTAACCCCGCTCCATCTTGCGCCTCAGCCGCCTAAGCAGCTTGATATCTTTTTCACCCCTTCGCTTCTTCACTGTCCTCGCTCGCCCCAGCTCCTCAACTGGGGCCTTGGGCACGCCCTCGAGCTTCGTCGCGCGCCTCAGACGCCTGAGGGTCGCTAACATCTCTGGCTCGCCCATCCCCGCGCGTCCACGCTTACGCCGTGCAATCGCGCGCTTGAGCTGTCCCAGTGAGACGAAGGGCTTCATTGGGCGGGTCAAAAACCAGTAAACCGCGGGGACACCCCCAGCCACCGCGATCATGAGCACCGCGTACAGCGCGAGCGGAGGTCCGGCCACCGGCTCCCTGCTTCCCTTGCTTTGTCCCACCACCGCGAACACCGAGAACCCCGGCGTCTCAGCCTCAAAGTAAAAGTAGAGGTCGGTGGAACGGGTCGGCCTCGTCGGTAGCCTCCGCCATTCGCTGTTCAACCTCAGCAGCTCAATCGTTCTTTCATCGATGTTGTTTAGCTCGACCCACGACCTCGGCACCTTGAACTCGATCACGGCGTTCTCGACCCTCGCCTCACCGGCATCGATGCTAACGTAGGCACGCACCAGCGCGGGAGGCTCCGCGGCTCCGGTTGGCCTGCCCTCAAGTTCTTCGACCAGAACATCCGCTTTTGGTACTTCTTGTTCCAGGAATAGAGATACCCGCGCCACGGTTGGGTGCCCCACGAGAACTAAATGGTAAGCGCGAACATGAAGGTTCTCCTGAGTACCCGGTTGCGCTTCCGAAAAGCCCGGTTCGGCAGCGGCCCCTACGATCGGTATCGCGTTTAGGCATGCGCCCAAAAAAGCTATAGCTATTAGAATCGGTAACAACGTGCGCCACTTCATCGCGCGCTCAATCCCTACTCTTGCCGTTGGAAAGCCCCCGCCATCCACACTTTATCTTCAACCGAGAAGCCTTAAGCGATTTTTTAAATCAAAAAGATGTTTCAAATTTTTTTGAAACCTATTTAAAGTAAGAAGAGGTATTCAGTGGTGTGAAGAAAAACCAAAGAATTTTACGCGAGATACTGTGCCGCTTCTACGAGGGCGGCGAGCGGTTCATGAGCCAGAAAACGCTTGCGCAGGCCAGTGGGCTTTCACTCGGCACCGTCAACCCGGTTGTGAGCAAACTAGAGCAACTCGGCGCCATCGAGAAGAAGCCTATGGGTTTTCGCGTGATCGACGCAAAGCGCATGTTACTCTACTGGGCCAGCACGAGGGACTTGGCCAAAGATATCGTTTACAGCACTAACTCCCACCTGTCCTTGAAGGAAATAGAGGCGGACGTGCCAAAGGGTGCGGTTCTAACGGCATACTCGGGCTACGATGCGAGACTTGGAAACGTGCCCACGGACTACGAGGCGGTTTATTTCTATGCTGACCCGCTCGCCGCGAAGCGTGCGTTCCCCCCTGGGAGGGGGAGGAGAAAAAATGTTTTAGTGCTGGCCCCCGACCCACACCTCACCCGCCTAAGCAAGGGCGGCGCCGCCCCACTCACCCAAATCTACGTCGACCTCTGGCAGCTTGGGACACCTGCAAAACGCTTCATCGAGGAACTCGACAGGCAGCTCGAGCTTGCGGCGGTGGGCGCGCTTCAAACTATGATTCAGAGGCTCCGAGGGCGACCTCAGCGGGCTTGAACGGCCCCGCTGAGATCGAGCAACAACCCCTTCGCCCCTTTTATACTCTCCAAACGGCTCCTGCAGTTTAAGCACAACATCATCGAGCGCTCGATGGCATAGCGGGACTCCACATATTCGGGCACTCCCTCCATTATCCTCTTGGCTGCGCTTGTGAGCTGTCCCGGGGGCACGAAAGGGGTGCCACAAGACGCGCATTTGGCTAACGCCAGCTCCGCCTCGTCCACCGCTTC
Organism: Candidatus Hadarchaeum sp.; assembly: GCA_020725055.1. Taxonomy (GTDB): domain Archaea; phylum Hadarchaeota; class Hadarchaeia; order Hadarchaeales; family Hadarchaeaceae; genus DYFS01. The sequence goes on from DYFS01000005.1 coordinate 12,756, forward strand.
ACCCTTGCTCTTCACCGCGAGGGGGTAGCGGACGGCGAGCTTTACAGCATCCTCGGGGCAAGCCTCCTCGCAGAAGGCGCAGGAGATGCATTTCGCGTACTCAAACCTGACCTTGCGCTTCCCGCCCTCATCGAGCACTTCTATCGCACCCGCAGGACAAACTTGGGCGCACGCGCCGCACCCAGTACACTCCTCGGCGTCCACCTCTGGCACCCCCCTGAAATCCTCCGGGGCTCGCCAACCCCGCGGCTTCGCACGTACGGCCCCAGCGAGTGCATCTGCTATAGCATGTGGGCTAGGCGGACACCCTGGCACATAGGCGTTCACCGGAATTAGCTCATCGGTTGGGTTCGCGACGCTGTAAGAGCCGCTGAAGGCGCCGCTCGAGAAGGCGCAGGCACCAACCGCGACCACCATCCTAGGTGGCTTGATTTTCTGGTAAACCTGCTTCAGGTGCTCCGCCGTCTTCGCGTTCACCGCCCCCACCACCAGAAGCGCGTTGGCCTCCCCCGGCTCGCTTGCGACCCCAACGCCCATGTCGGCGAGCTCAAACCTTGAAGCTAAGGCGCTCAGCACCTCAATATCGCAGCCGTTGCACGAGCCGACGTTCACCCTGTACACCATGAGTCCTTTCATGCCCTCACCCGAGGTCCACCAACCTCACGCTCCTCTTCCTCCCCGTGCGGGCGTCGACCACGGCAAGGCGGTTCGTGCACGAGATGCAGCGATCTAGGCTCTCCAGAATGAGTGGGAGGTCATCCAGCTGCTCGCCGCGCAGCATCTCAGCTACCGCGTGCTCATTCATGTAGGTCGGGGGCCTCAACTTGACCCGCTCTGGGATGTTGGTACCATTGGATTTGACGTAATAGATCAGCTCCCCCCGCGGCGCTTCCACCCTGCTTATCCCCTCACCCACGTGGGGCTCACCGACCTCAACACCGATTTCCCCCGCTGGCAGGTTGTCGAGAAGCTGGCGGATGATGTTCATGCTCTCGTATGTTTCCCTTGCCCTCACAAGTGCCCGCGCGTAAACGTCGCAGCCGCCCTCAACCTTGACCTCGAAATCCACCTCCTCGTACGCCGCGTATGGGTCGTCCTTCCGGATATCGCTCTCTACACCAGAGGCCCGCAGCACCGGACCGACGACTCCTGCAGCCGCCGCTCCCTCTCTCGAGAGCGCTCCGATTCCGGAAAGCCTTGGCGCGTGACTTTCCAAAGCCCGGAGGATGTCGCCGGAGGTGACCTCAAGCTGACCCAAAACCTGCCTAACCCTCTCGGCCGCAGCGGGGGTTAAATCGCGCCTCACCCCCCCTATCGCGTTTATTGAGTAGTGCACGCGATTGCCGCAAATGAGCTCGATTAGATCCATGAGCGGCTCGCGCGCATCAAGGAGCTTTATGAACAGCTTCTCATCGCGCAGGGTGTGGAAGAGAAGCGCTGACCACATATAATGGCTCTGCAAGCGGTCGAGTTCGAAAATCGCCGTTCTGATGTATCTCGCCCTCTTCGGCGGCTCTATATCAAAAATTTTCTCAACGACTTGGCAATAGCAGCACGAGTGAGCGTGCGAACACAGCCCACAAATGCGCTCGCATATGAAGACGCCCTGGCGGTAGGTCTTTGTCGAGAGGAGATTCTCTATGCCGCGGTGGGTGTAGCCCTGCTCAACGCTGACGTCGACGATTTTTTTCCCTTCTACCACTACCTCATAGAGCTCCGGCTCGAGCAACGCCGGGTGGTATGGCCCGATCACGATAGTCTCAGGCATCGCCTCACCCCATCTTCCGCGCCAGCTGCTCCACCGGGCTGCGATGGAGCTCCAAACCGAGTTCTGCCGCGGGAATGCCGAGTGCAAGCGCAAGGAACTCGACGATGTGAAGGCATGGGAGGTTGTACCTCGCGCCGTATTTTCGAAGCAGCATCTGCCCGGCCTCAAACTGGACGATGCAGGTTGGGCAAGGCGCGACGACCGCATCGACCGCTAACTCTTGATAACAGGCAAGCTTTGGCAACAAGTTCCGCTTCAGCGCAAGCTCCTCATTCACCTGCATCATCGGGAAACCGCAGCAGAGGCGATCTAATTTACAGTGCACTACTTCCGCCCCGGTGGCGAGTGCTAGCTCCTCGAGTTGCTTTGGCTTTCTCCAGATGTCGCCACCCCCCGCTTCCCTAAACAGGTGACAGCCGGGGTGAACCGCCAGCCGCAGCTTTGCCGGCCTTTTCACGAGTTTCTCTATTTTCCCAACCCCAACCTCTTCGTGCATGACCTCAACCACGTGCTTGACCTCCACAGTGCCCTCGTAGGCCCTCCCAAGCCCAGCGAGGATATCGCTCGTCTCTTTCCTCGCCTCCGGCTCGCGCCTCAGGATCTCGTTCGCCTCGGTGAGGGTTTCGTAACAACCGTTGCAAAGTACTAAAAGGTCGAGGCCCATCCCCTCCGCCAACGCGAGATTTCTGGCTGAGAGGGCGAGCCACATTTTTCTATCCATCAAGCGCGCCACCACCGGGTCCGGGCAGCAGGCGTAACCGGGAAGCTCTGCCGCGTCCACGCCGATGCACTCGAGTACCCCCCTCGTTGCAAGCTCAACGCTCGGGATCCGCTGGGGGATCAAACAACCGAGAAACAACCCGTATTTTGCCGTGGTTTTGCCCCCTATTTGTGCCTCAGCCTTTTCTTCTCCCAGTCGTAGCCCGCCTTCTCATCAAACCCCGTGCGCCGCATCAGCTCTTGAACCTCACGCAGCGACGCATCGCTCGAAAAACTCGCCGGTGGTGATGGGGGTAGTCCCTTCTCCTCCCGCCTGCGCTGCATGAGGGGTGACATCGGCCCCGTCACACCCGTTGATACTAGAGACTCAGCCACCGGGCAGAACTGCTCGGGTAGCGCGCGCTTGAACGGCCCGCGTAGCGGGGGCCTGTCGCTTGGCCACCCCTCTGGAAGCAGGAGACGCCCGGGTTTTGGGTGAGCGCGAAAATTCACGCCGAAGAGCTCCGCCGCCTCCTTCTCAGCCCACTCGGCCGCGGGAACCAAGTCAACGATGGTATTTATCTCACTCGCCTCCTTCACAACCGTAGTTTTTAAAACGACAACCACGCCTTTGACATCGAAGTGATAAAGCAAGTCAACGTCCATCCCCGCATCGACCGCAGCTATTATCACGAACCTGGGCTGGTGTTTGAGGAGAACCTCGACGGCTTTTCTGAGCACGGCTGGCTCGATCGTTAAGCTGATTTTCCTCTTTTGAACGGGGGCGCTGCTCACTGCCCCGGACCCTATACTCTTTTGGAGGTGCTCGAGGAGTTCGACCTCCCTCATGTTTTACCACCTTTCGCGTACCGCTGACGGTTGAACTCCAGCGCCTCGGCGCGGGTGCCGACCCTTATCGCCTGGGGTGAGCAGTACATCGCGCAGACCGGCTCCCCATCGCAAAAATCGCACTTCACAACAACCTTATGTTCCTCGTCAAACCACGGGCAGGAGAGCGGGCAGGCGAAGATGCACGATTTGCAACCCGTGCACCCCATCTGGTTTACCGTGACCCATCCAGTTTGCTCGTCTTTTACCACCGCATCCTCGGGGCAGGCTGCCTTGCAGAGTGGTTCCTCGCAGTTCTGGCAGTTCGACGCCTCGAGCTCGAAATTCCGCTCATCGATGAAGATGCGGATGTGCGATTTTTCGGGGTTGATGATGCCGTGGTGCTTGAACGCACAGGCTATTTCGCAGTAGCGGCAGCCTGTACACCGCTCCGGGTCGTAAATCAGCACTTTCTGCCGGGCTACCATCTCCTCCAAAGCATCGCCTCTTTAGCCGAGGGGGCTTTGATGACTTTAAGCCTTTCGCTTTCGGGGCAAATCTTGAATTATATCGATCACTCTGTCGCGATTGTTCTTGCTAATCACAGGGTCTCCCTCATCCGCCGCCGAGTAGAACTCGCTATTATGAATATCCCAATTCCGAAACGGTTCTTCAAACACGTCAACGCATTACTTGAACCTCTACCTCTTTTACCACTTTCTCAGCTGCGGACTTGATTTCCCGCACGAGGTAGGAGATGAGCGGGCAACCAGGGATGGTCGGCCTGAAAGCGATTTTGGCCCGGTTCCCCTCGACGGCTATCTCCTTGATCATGCCCATGTCCACAACACTCACGCCAGTTTCGGGGTCGATCACACCCCGAAGCTTCTCCCTTATCTGCTCGGCTTTGCCAGCTGCCACTAGATCAGCTCCTCGCCCGGCCTCCACTCGAAGAGCTCTTGGATTATAGTGTAAGCAGCGGATGGCGGGATGATTCCCCGCTCCGTTATTATGAGGTCAACGTAGTCCGGCGGGGTAACATCGAACACTGGGTTGCGGATCTTTACCCTTGGAAACCGCTTGGGCTTGACGATCTCCTCTGGTGGGCGCTCCTCGATTTCAACCAGCCTCCCAACGAGGGTGCCCGGGTGGAACTTGTAGCTCTCCGCCGCGACGAAAAAAAGCACACGTGCCTCGTGAGCTGCCAGCGCGATTTGCGAGGTGCCAATTTTGTTGATCACCGCGCCATTGGCCGCGATGCTGTCGGCGCCGACGATTACCTTATCCACGTCGCGGATGAAGTGCCTCACCGCCGAATCCACGATGAGCGTCGTGGGCACGCCCGCGCGGCTGAGCTCACGGACGCTTATCAGCCCCTGTCTCGCAGGCCTCGACTCGGTCACGAAAACCTCAACGTGCTTGCCCTGCTCGAACGCGGTCTTGATGACGGCGAGCGCACAGTCGCTGTTGCAGTGTGTCATCAGGACATCGCCGTCCGATACCCTGCGCGCGCCTATCTCGCCGATCGTTTTGACCGCCATCCTAGACATGCGGATGAACTCATCGGCGCGGGAGATCGCGGCCCTTCGCAACGTCACGAGGTCTGCCCCCCTCTCACGTTTGAGCCCCAAGGTGACAAACCTGACCGCGTTTGGCAGGGAGACCGCGGTTGGGCGCGTCGAAAGCAGGTGCGATGCAACCTCCTCGATCTCCTTTAAGAATCCAGCCGAAGTGCTCGCCTTCGAACTTTTCGCTGCGAGTTTCAAGGCGGTCGCAGCAGCCCGCCCTACCCTGCCTGCCCCCCTTATCTTCATCGTGCGTATCTCTCGAGCGATCCGCTTTACATCTGGATGCCCCATGTTATTGCCTATCAAACTTAAGTGCGGGTGCCTTAAATCGGTACCGAGCGGGGCAACCGTCTCCTCAATTCGTTTACGAGAATTTGCCCATCCGTTTTATGCGTCGGGTCTGTTTCGGCCGAGAGAACTTGTTTGAATTTTTCGATGAAAGTTTTGACGTCCGGACTCCCGCTCGACACCTTCTCCACTAGGGCCTGGAGCTCCTGGGGGTAGACGAAGTACGGCATAGCGGATGAAAACGAGTCCCAAATCAGCTTCGCTTCGTCTTCCCGCATCAAAGCACCTAAGGGTTTAGGAGGGTCTCTTTGATGGTGCCCATCACCATCGTCGTTTGAACGCTTTTGATCGGGTCGAGCGAGCTAATCCGCTCGTTCACGAACCTCTTAAGGTCGTCTATGCCACGGGCCCGCACTTTTGCCAGCAAAGCGTGCCTGCCCGTCGTTTGATGGAGCTCGCAAACTTCACGGTAGCGCGAAAGCGCTTTGGATATCTCGCTTATGCTCCGCGGGCCGACCTCGATGTTCACAAATGCTAAAACCCTGCAATCGAATTTTTGCGGGTCGATGACTGCGGTGTACCCCTTTATCACGCCGGTTTTTTCGAGATGCATCATGCGCCTCCGAACACCAGAGGTACTGAGCCCAACCTCGCGACCCATCTCGCTGAGGGAGACCCGCGCATTCGTGTTCAGCATCTTCAAAAGCCGCATATCGGTGCTGTCCAAAACCCCGCCCCCCGGTTCGGCCTCCACTATGGTTTGAACGCTCACTCTATTTAATTTTTGTGTGCTCAATTTTTGACATTTTGCTCGTGCGCGAGGAGCTAACAGATGGGGATTTTTCCCTCCGCTAGGTCTGTGCAGAATTTGTCGATGCGCTCGAGCTCTGAGTCCACTATTTCTGCTATCTGCCCCCGGACGCTCTCGATGGTTGTTCCAGGCCTCGTGATGACGCGAGCAGCTGCAATCGCCGGCTCATCGATCGGCTTTCCTATCTGACTCACCAACCAAACGTAGACTTCATCTAACCCGGGCACCCGTTTGTAAATCTCGCCTGCAATCCGGTGGGTGAGTAGGTTGTAGATTTTGCCCACGTGGCTCACTGGATTTTTGCCCGCTGCGGCCTCAGAACCAACGTGGCGGTTCAGCGGGATGACGCCGTTTGGTCGGTTGCCCCTGCCGACTTGGCCGGAGTCCGCCCCATCCGCACTCGTTCCGAGCACCGTCAGGTAAACGCCACCGATGCCACGCCCGCGCGTATCGAGGGTATTGAAATCCAGCTTGATTTTTTTGAGATCGGTGATCTCCTCGACAAAGGCCCGTAACCGCTCCAAAATCTCGGCCTTCTTTCTGAAGTAGTCATCCTCATTTTTCACGAACCTGTCGACGAACGCCATGCCGACGGTCAGGTAAAGCTCGTCGTTCTTCCTGAACCCCATCACCTTCACGTCTTCCCCAGACTCCGGGAACTCCCGCTTGAATTGTTTGGAGTTCAGGTACTGCTCCGTCTTGAGGATGAGCTGCTCCGTCCATGTCATGGGTGCGTAGCCGACCGCCGCCGATGTGTCGTTGGCGCTCAAGACCTTGCCCTTCCTCCTGAAAATATCGGTGAGCGCGGCCGAACCGGGTTTCAGCTCGACTTGGTAGCGCACGTGTTTCTCGGGGTCAACGAACCTGAGGTTTTCCTTCAACCATTTTTTCGCGGCCCTGATGGCGATTTCTTCGACGGGCACGCTTACCCCCTCCACCTCGCTCGTCGCTCGATCGCCAAAAATTAGGAGCATCGGTTGCTTCACCTCGCCCCCACCGAACCTCACCTCAACCTTGCCGGCGACGAGCAGTGATTTGTCCGCGTTGTGGTGCATTATCGCCCCAAACTTTTTTAGGTATTCCCTGCTCAGCTCCACGGAAACCCGATCTAAAATCGCGTCGCATATCGAGTCGGGGTGACCGAGGCCCTTTCGCTCGACTATTTCTAGTTTTTGTTTTTCTAGGGGGATTTGCTTGAACTCTTCGACCACGATGTTTCGCTTCAACCTCAGACCTCGGGTTTTGGTCATCGAGTAGTTATTTATAGGTTTCCGTCAAAAAAATAACTACGGGGAATAAATGAAAATCCTGAGGCCTTCTGAAATCCGCGCGATGCGGACGAAGCTCGGGCTGACCCAAGCGCAGCTAGCCGAACTCGCCGGCGTCACCCAAGCATACATTGCGAAAATCGAAGCGGGAGCAGCTGACCCACGAGTTTCAACACTTGAGAAAATCCTCAAGGCGCTCGAGCGGGCGACGGCGGAGAAACACATCAGTGTGGAGGAAATAATGACCTCGCCAATCGTTAGGGTCAGGCCCGGGGACAAGGTTGAAAAGGCCGTGCGGCTGATGGGATCGTACAAAATCTCACAGCTCCCGGCGCTCGACGGCGAAACTCAAGTTGGCTCAATCTCCGAGACGGCGCTGATGCGCAAGATCACCGCGGGCGAGGATATGTCCAAGTTGGTGCGGCGGAGCGTCGAGGAGGTGATGGAAAACCCATTCCCGACCGTGAGCAAGGATACCGATGTCGACACCATCTACCGCCTGCTCGAGCACAGCCCGGCTATTTTGGTCGTCGACCGCGGTCGAGCTACGGGCATCGTGACAAAGGCCGACATTCTCAAGCTCGTGAGCAGGTCAGAAAAGCCGCGGGAGTAGCGGTGGGCACTTTATAGGTGGAGACGTAGACGAAATCTGGTAGCGATGCTCGGAGATCCAGCGAAAGACCGCGTCGCCAGGTGGATAGCCGGCGATATCACCCTATCTGACGAGCCCGGCAGCGCCATCAAGCGCTGGAGGGAGAAGTTCGACGTGAGCCAAACTGCGCTAGCCGAAGCGCTGAAGATCTCGCCTTCGGTCATAAGCGACTACGAGGCTGGGCGACGCAAGTCCCCGGGGGCGACGACCACCAAGCGCATCGTCGAGGGGCTGATCAAAATAGATGAAAAAGGCGGGGGGAAAGTGACGGGAGCCTTTTCATCGATGCTGGGCGGCCAGCTCCCCCCTGACGTGCTCCTAGACATGCGCGAATTCGGGGAGCCCGTGGATGGGAAGGTGTTGTGCAAGGCGGTGGGTGGAGAAGTCGTCGCAAACAGGGATTTGCTCAACAAAAAGCTCTTTGGCTACACGGTCATCGACGGGCCCAAGGCCGTGCTCACGCTCTCCGCCGACGATTTCATGCACCTCTACGGCATGACAACCGAACGTGCGCTGGTCTTTACCGGCGTCACCACCGGTCGCTCCCCCATGATAGCCATAAAAGTCAAGGGGATAACCCCAGGCGTGGTCGTTATTCACGGTGAACTCAAGGAGGTCGACCCCCTAGGCGTTAAAATCGCCGAAATTTTGCGCGTCCCGCTCATCGTTTCGAGACTGCCGACGGTAAAAGAGCTCATCGAAGGGCTTAGGAAGTGTGCGCCCTAGGTTCACCAACGGCAATTGTCGAAGGTTTTATAGACAGTCAAAAAGTTTTTATTAACCCTCCTAAAAGTTTGAGCGAGTTGGAGCGGTGGCCGATTTGGAAGTTGGTATCGTCGGTTACGGTGTTTACATCCCTCTATACCGCATCAAAGTTGAGGAGATAGCGAAGGTCTGGGGGGCGGATGCCGAGCGGATCAAGCGTGGGCTTTTCCTCGAAGAGAAATCCGTGCCCGGGCCGGACGAGGATACTGCCACAATCGCTGTGGAGGCCGCCCGGAACGCGGTCAAACGCGCTGGAATCAACCCCCAAGACATCGGTGCGATTTACGTTGGCTCGGAATCGCACCCCTATGCGGTCAAGCCCACCGCTACCATCGTGGCGGAGGCAATCGAAGCCACCCCCGACTTGACCGCCGCCGACTACGAGTTCGCCTGTAAGGCCGGTACGGCTGGCATCCAGACCTGTATGGGCATGGTGGGGGCCGGGATGATAAAGTACGGCATGGCGATAGGTGCAGATACTGCCCAAGGTGCCCCTGGGGACCCCCTCGAGTACACCGCCTCTGCCGGCGGGGGGGCGGTCATCGTTGGGAAAGACGGCAGCCAGTGTTTGGCAGCGATCGAGGACACCTATTCTTATACTACCGATACCCCCGACTTCTGGCGCCGGGAGATGCGGCCCTACCCGAAACACGGGGGGCGCTTCACCGGCAAACCCGCCTACTTCAAACACGTGCTCTCGGCTGCCCACGGTCTGCTCAGAAAACTCCAGCTCGCCCCCCAGGACTTCACATACGCCGTTTTCCACCAGCCCAATGGCAAGTTCCCGCTCCAAGCCGGGAAAGAGCTGGGCTTCACCAAAGAGCAAATCATGTCCGGGCTGCTCACGCCAAAAATTGGAAACACCTACTCCGGGGCGAGCATGATCGGGTTGGCAGCCATCCTCGACCAAGCAAAGCCAGGTGACCGGATTCTCGTGGTTTCATTCGGTTCTGGTGCCGGAAGCGACGCCTTCAGCATCCTCGTGAGGGATGGCATCGAGGCCAAACGGGACGCCGCGCCTATGGTAGCGGACTACATTAACCTGAAGATAAACGTCGATTACGCCACCTACACCAAATTCAGACAGCTGCTGGTGAGGTAGATGCGCAAGGTCGCGGTCATTGGGGTTGGGCTGACGAAATTCGGCGAGCTATGGGACGTTTCGTTCAGGCGGATGATGCTGGAGGCCGGGGGCCGCGCAATCGAGGACGCCGGCATAGATGGCGGGCGAATTGATGCGATGTACGTTGGAAATATGTCAGCTGGGCAGTTCATCCGCCAGGAGCATATCGCCTCGCTCATCGCTGACCACGCTGGTTTGATACCAGTACCCTGCACCCGCGTGGAGGCAGCCTGCGCGTCGGGCGGCTTAGCCTTCCGCCAGGCGGTGATAGCCGTTGCCTCAGGCATCCATGACATCGTGGTTGCTGCTGGGATTGAGAAAATGACCGACGTACTTGCAGAGCAGGCCACCGAGGCCCTTGCAACTGCCGCTGACCAGGAATGGGAGGCGTACGTTGGGGCAACCTTTCCCGGCGTCTACGCGCTGATGGCGAGGCGCCACATGTACGAGTTCGGCACCACCGAGGAGCAACTCGCGAGGGTGGCGGTGAAAAACCACCACAACGCCTGCTTCAACCCGTGTGCCCAATATCAGACGGAGATAACCGTTGAGGATGTGCTGAACTCATCCCCAGTGTGTTCGCCGCTCAGGTTGCTCGACTGCTCGCCAATCACCGATGGGGCTGCCTGTGCCATCTTGGCCCCTGCCGACCTCGCAAGGAAAATAACAGATACCCAAATCCTGGTCGCTGGGGTCGGGCAGGCGAGCGACACTATCTCACTCCACGACCGCCAAACCTTGACCGGCCTTCCTGCCACAACCAAAGCTGCTGAAATTGCGTACAAGATGGCTGAGGTCGGCGTGCGCGACATCGACCTCGCGGAGGTGCACGACTGCTTTACCATTTCCGAAATCATGGCGATCGAGGACCTCGGCTTCTGCAAGAAAGGCGAGGGGGGCAAATTAACGGAACAGGGGGAAACAGCGATTGGTGGGTCAATACCTGTAAACACGAGCGGCGGGCTCAAGGGCAAGGGGCACCCGGTCGGCGCCACGGGCGTCGCTCAAGTTGTAGAAGTCGTACAACAGCTTCGGGGCGAGGCTGGGAAACGGCAGGTCGATGGCGCTGAGATCGGGCTCACGCACAACGTGGGTGGCTCGGGAGGAACGGTCGTCGTCCACGTGCTGAGGAGGGGGGGGTGAATGGGCGTCCCGCGTTTCTGGCGAGAAATCCCCAACCGCTACAACCTCATAGGTACCCGCTGTGGCACTTGTAACAAAATCTTTTTCCCACCGCGCTACATCTGCCCAAGCTGCCGACGGACAGGCAAGCTGGAGCCCTACAAGCTCGGCGGCAAAGGGAAAATCGTCTCGTACACCGTCACTTACGTCGCACCGAACGGGTTTGAGGACCAGGCGCCCTACGTGATGGCGATAATCGAACTCGACGAGGGGCCAAAACTGACGGCGCAGGTGACGGACTGCAGCCCCGGCCAGGTAAGGATTGGCGATCGCGTCGAAATGGTCTTCAGGCGGATGGGGCAAGAGGGCGAGGATGGCCCGATATACTACGGGTACAAATTCAGATTGGCCTAAATTTTCCTGACAAACGTTAGGTAACCCGTGTGCGCGATCATCCGTGTGCTCGGTCGCGTTGCGCCTGGTTTGACCTCGAACTCTCGCACAAGGCACTCAATCGTCCGATGATTAGTAAAACGGTATTTTTGCAGCTCTACATAAAGTCTCTGTATGTGCTCGATGCACGGGGAAAAAACAGCCAAATGACCGCCTGGTTTGAGTGCTCCATCGACATAGGCAAGCGCTCGCTCGGGCTGGGGCAGGTCGAGCGTCACCAAGTCGACATCTCTTTCGTCTATGCCTTCGTAGATATCCTTGCGCTTTACCTTGACCACATCGCTTAATCCAGCTAACGCAATGTTCTCTTCCGCCACTTTGGCAAAATCCTCCCGCACCTCGTAACTGACAACCCTGCCGTTCGGCCTGACGAGATTCCCCAGAAATATCGCGAGTGCCCCCGAGCCGGCTCCGGCATCCACAACGGAATCACCTGGACCCACGCCTGTGTAGGCCACTATCTGCGCCGCATCTTTCGGAAGCATTATCTGGGGCATTCGGCGCATCTTTTGAAGGTAGTCCACCACACGGGGGCTCAACACGACGAATTCCCTGCCAACGTGTGATCTAATCCGGGCACCGGGTTCCGCCCCTATCAGCTCTGCCAAATCGAGGACCCCGAAATCGGTGTGGAGCTGTCTCCGCTCAGCCTTAACAAGGTACTTCCTGCCGCGCTCGTCGATGAGGATTGCTCGCTCGCCTTCTTTTATCATAGCAACCACAGATTTTTACGTGCGCCAGCTTAAATAACGGCTCGAAGGACGGCGACAAAATGGACATAACGTGGCACGCTAAGCACCTCCAAGTGCGCAAGATGGCCGCAATCCCGCTGATTCTGGCTGCCTTCTTCGCAACGGTTTTGGTCGTGCGCGGTGTGCCCATGAGCCTTGAGTTCTCAAGTGGCACGATGATAAGCTATCGGGACCTCGAGAACCGCCCAGATACAGGTGCTGTCGAGCATGTGCTTGGCGCGCTACTCAACGCGGATGTAAAGGCGGATGCCATCCAAGACCCAACGACCATGAAGTTCGGCCTCGATATCCAAACGACGCGGGTGCTCGATGAAAATCTGAAAGATCAAACACAACGGGCGCTCGCCGCACAGTTTGGCATCCAGGGGGCGCCAGATGTCCTCCCGTTTGAGCCGGCCCTTAGCAAGGCGTACCAAATGCAGGCGGTGTGGGCAATTGTGGGCGCGCTGGTTGCGATGGCCGTCATCCTTCTCTTCGTGTTCAGGCGAAAATTATCATTGATGATGCTTCCCTGCGTCTGCCTCAACATGCTCGCCGCCCTAGGGGGAATGGCGCTGTTCCAGGTGCAGTTCAGCTTGGCATCCTTGGCCGGCATCCTGCTGCTCATAGGTTACTCAGTCGATACGAACATCTTGCTTGGCATGCGCGTGCTCAAGCGGGTCGGCGGCGAGGTGAGGGAGCGCGTAGCGGATGCGATGAAGACCGGGTTCATGATCACCGGCACGACTATAGCCACGATGGTTGCGGTCAACCTGCTCGTGACCCATCCCCAGATCGACCAGCTCTCCGCCGCGCTTGTCTTCGGCCTCATCGCTGATCTCTTTAACACGTGGTTCCTAAACGCCGGCGTCATGATACGATACGCCGAGCGCGTGGGGAGGAAGGAGTACTATGTCGCTCTTTAAGGAGAAGCGGCTGATGCTACTTGCCGTCGCCTCCCTTTTAGCGCTCGCGATAGTGTGGCAACCGTGGCGCGGGCTCAGCCCTGAGCTACGTGGCCTTACTTACGGGATAGACATCGCGGGCGGCTCGAGGGTAACCCTGAAGCTCGAGGCGTGTGAAGCCACTATTAAGATGCGCGAACCCATCAGCGGGGATCTACAGAATGTCGATCAACTCGCTTCTGCGATAGCAGACAACCTGCTCACAAGTGTTAGGGTAATCGCGGTTGATAGGGCAAAAAATGAGGCGACGCTCGAGATAGGGCGGCCGGTGGAGAGCGGGGCACTCGCTGGCATCATCGGCGGTATAGGTGAGGTCGTCGATGTGGAAAACAGGATAAGCTCTGAAGCGCGGGATGAGGTTGTTGACCTCCTACTAGCGCGGGTTGATCCGGCGGGCCTCCTCGGTGTCCAGGCCAGGCCGGCAGGTGCGAACCTCGTTCTATTCGAAATCCCGGCGATGGACCCGGAGAGAGCCAGGGCGCTGCTCGAGCGGCAGGGGAGGCTCGAGGCGTTCATAGAAGATACCCCGGTGCTTCGCGGCGCCGACATCGAGCGGGTTTTCCCGGTCAGGGTTTACGAAAGTAGAGGTGTCTTTAAGTACGAGGTGCCGCTGAGGATATCCCAGGAGGGGGCGGAGAGGTTCGCCGCGGCATCGAAGGGGAAGGGGGACTACCCGCTCGTGATTTACTTGGATCGCCCAGAAGATGCCGTCCTGCTCTTTGACCGAGTCATTCTGGGAAGGCTTCAGACCGGTTACACTTACGACGACAACAGGCGGATGTTTCACGCCACCATCGACACCTACTGGTACCACCTGCTCGTTACCTCTCTCCCGATAGACGCTGCTGAGATAACCGAGAACACGCGACAGATCTTAGAGGGGTTAAGGGTTTTGAAGAACCGCGCGATTTTACTAGGCACCGCCGCCGACTACTCCGAAAATGTCGTCGCTACCGTCAAATCACTCTTCACGGAAAATATGGTTACATTCTTCCCTAGAGCCGCAAAAGATACTGAAACGGAGTGGATCATCCGCGCTTGCGGCTTACAATCCGCGCCCGCGATAAGCCCAGAGATCGCCGGCAAGGCCGCGAGAGATGTTGAAATCACAGGTACGAGGGGGAGCTACGAGAGCGCCGAGGAGGAAGCTAAAGATTTGAGAACGATACTCTCCCAGCGCCTGCCGATTAGGGTGTCGTTCGTCGGCGCGATTTCGATTCCGGCGCGCCTCGGGGGAGAACTCGCGCTCGAGGTGAAAAAAGCCGCGCTGGCGGCGGTCATCGCGGTCGGGGTGCTTGTCTACCTGCGCTACCGGCACCCGTTGATCGTTGGGGCAATCATGCTGACGATGGGCTGCGAGATGCTCATAACGCTTGGGGCTGCGAGCGCGATCCGCCAGACGATAGGATTAGCCGAAATCGGTGGCCTGCTCGCAGTCATAGGTACTGGGGTAGAGCACCGGCTCATCATAACCGACGAGGTTCTCCGCGGTGAAATTTCTCTGGCAAGGCCGAGGGGGGTAATGGGGCGGGTCGGGCGTGCGTTTTCCATTATATTTGCCGCCGCCGCGACGACGATAGCCGCGATGGTTGCGCTCGCGCTCGTCGGCTTCGGGGCGATGAAGGGTTTCGCCATCATCACAAGCATGGGCATCCTGATTGCCGTATTTGTGACGCGGCCAGCCTATGGCCGGATTATCAACGCGATTGTCGCAAGGCAGGCGCCGAAAGCGGAGCAAGCGGCTAGGCTGGCACAGCAATGATACCGAGCTGCTCCAGAGCAAGCACGATGGTCGAGAGCGCAGCGAGGGTGCTGACCGCGGCAAAAAATCCGAAAAATACTTTTTTCACCCCTAGCATCTCCGCCAGCGGTTTTGACATCCGGTAAATCGGGAGCGAGCATGCCCAGTAAAACCAGAATACCACCGTGGCGGTAACGAGCATCCGGATTTTCAACAAAATCATGATAAACGCTATGAAGCCCGCAGCAATCGTGACGATTGAGAGCGGATAGAAGAGCGCCGCGAGGAGCGCTCGCTTACGGGTTTCCATTCACCCCACCATGAAGAGGTACTGTGTGGTAGTGGGAAGCTTTGCGCGGAGCACCGCGACCTCTGGGCGGTAGATTACCATTTCATCGCCTCGCGCCTCTTTTTTGAGCACGCTGCTGACCACCTCTACCTCTGGCCTACCCGCGATCTCCGCTGCCCCCCTGCCGAGCTTCGGGTTGATCACGATCAATATCGGGAGGCGCAGGCTATCCCAGTCACTCGGCGGCACGATTTCCTTCAAGAACTCGAGCTCCCCACGCTCAAACTTGTGCTTGCTGCCATCACGGGCGACGACATGCGGGGCTGGGGATGAAAGCGCTTCCTTCAGGGTGATTTGCCGCTCGGGTAGGTGGACGTTCAGGCGCGCAAGCTCAAACTGGATGATGCGGTCGGTGCTCATTCGCGCGCCTCGAGCATCGCTTTAATTCGCTTCAAACGCGAGAAGTTCTCGCGCTCCATCTCGTCCAGCCTCATCGAGATGAATTTCACCATGGCTTTCAAACCTGGCAAAATCACGTACTTGAGCGCGTTCACCCTCCGCTTGGTCTTCTCAAGCTCCAGCGCGATTACACGCGCACCCTCCTCGAGCTCGGCCAGTTTTAGCAGACCCCCTAACACTTTTTCGAATTCCCTCGATGCCTCATCCAAGGCCGAAGAGGTTGCGTATAAGCTGTAGCCCCTGGCCAAGGCGTGGCGCTCGATTGGCCTGACATCAAAAACAGGCACGAGGATTCCCATGACGTGGCGGGTTGAGATGTCCACCACGAGTTCCTTTCTTGCCTCCCTCGCCGCCTGGTGGGTCTCAATCGTGCCTTGGAGAGCAAAGCACAGCGAGAGCGCGTGGTAGGCCGCCTCCAGCCGCCGCATCGCCTTAACCCTCGCATCCCTGATCCGACGCACGATTCCGAAAAACTCTATTACGAGCGCATCCATTTTCTCGCGCAGCAGGTCGTGCCCCTTTTGGGCCAGCGCCACCCTCTGCCTCAGCCTCAGTAGCTCCATCCGGGTTGGGGTTATCCCCACCGCCTTCGCCACCTAACCCCCCTCCTTAACTGTTATCTCCGCCCCGACCGTCCGCCTGATGATCTCCTGAAGCTCATCGACGCGCGGCACCCAGCCAGTTTTGTCTGGAATCCTAAGCACAGCTGGTAATAATTTTTTCACCCTCACCCTGCGCCTGAACTCGGATCCGAGAGCCTCTGCAACGCGGTGGGTAATGATGACAACCCCCACCTCCTTGCTCGCGAAAAGTTCATCAAGCTTCGCTAGGGTTTCCTCCTTGTTCACGTGCACATGGGTTTCCAGCACCCCCGCCAGCGCGAATCCAGTCACGGTTTCCCCATCGGCGACGACCGCGATTTTAAAGCTCAAGCTTTGGCACCCTCACTACCGCTTCCTTTATTTTTTCCGGCTCAACCCTATCGGCCTTGAGCCTGATGATCGCGCGCAGGTTCCTGAACTCGATCTCTTTCAGGCGTATGTATGCCAGCGCCGGCGCTAGGCTAAAGAACTCCACGACCGACATCCGCTTACAAACCCCCAGCCAGCCCTCATCGAGCGCCTTCTCGAGCGGCGTGAGTGAGCCACTTGCTTCAGCCTCAGGCAGGGCCTTCACCAGAACTTGACCGTAGGTTGTATGTGCGATCCCCTCGATGGCCTCCCTGATGTCCTTCGCCGCAGCCATCCACTTCAAAGTGTGCTCGGGTAGCTCGTGTGAAGGCAAAATTAACATGCCCTCTATCTCCTCAGCCGGCAGCCCCTCCCGCTTGAGGCGCAGGATGAGCTTGATGTTGACCGCGTCTATCTCGTAGCCGACGATACTCTTTAGAACTTTTCGCTGCGTCCGCCTCGCCAGCCTAGCCCTCAACCCCTTGATTTTTCCCAAAGTCGACAGCCGCTCTTCCTTACCTGCCACCTCCTCCCACAGCGACGAGTAGTAAGCCGTATCCAAAGCTGAAAGCAACACAGGGAGCCCGCGTTCTTTGTACCGCTCGAGAGCCGTGGAAAATGCGTCGAAGTACTCCGTGCCCCTCAAGTACTCCAGCAAGGCTTCAAAGCTCTCTGCAGAAACAAGCATCTCGAGCCGCTCTCGTGGGAGCGTCGGTGATGGTAGCATCCCCTCCAGCCGCTTTTCCTTCGGCACGCGGTTGTGGATCGCTGCCACGAGCGCCTTGAGGTTGTAGAGATCTGCCCTTTTGATGAATTTGGCTATGCCTTCCTTCTCCTCCTTCGGTATTACTTTGAGAAGCTCGCAGTAATCATCGCGCAGGTGCTCTTTTAGGGCGCATTCTACCACAACGACGTCGACTCCCTCCTGCGGGATATCTGCTAAATAGGTGCTGTAAACAGTGCCGTCCAGCCCAGCCAAGATGTTTGAAACTTTCGGCGCATCCGCGAACTCAAACAGGCACGACTCCGGGAGAAGCCTGGCCTCCCAAGCGCTCACCTTTGCCCCACAGTAGACGTACGGCATTGTCCGCTCCGCCTGAACGAGCACCAAAGAAAAAAAGGTGGCTATGAGCCCAAAAATGACCGCGATTTCAATCATTTAACTCCCAAACAAGAGCCTCGCCACTTTTACTCGCATAACATCGAGCTCGCGGCGCAACCTGCAGTCAAAGGTGTCGTCGATTTCGATCCTCCCGTCAGCCGAGGTCACCCTTACCCCGCCTATCGCCTGAATTGGCTCACCGAATGATACGCCCGCGACCTCAACCAACAAGGCCCGTGCGATTCTCGCCCGCGCGCGCCTCAACACCCGCAAATCCCGCTCATTGGCGCTGATTAGTACTTGGCCTGTGCCAAGCTTTTTACATGAGCCGATGGCCAGCCTGACCAAGTCTCCCCTGTATTTATTGGACGCAGCATACTTTCGAAGTTTTTCCTCTGCCTCTCTGAAAACCTCGTTCATTACCTCTTCCCTTCTCTGGAGGGCCACTTTCTTCACCTCAATCCTCCCCTTTGCCATAACTTCCTCGTAAGCCCGCCAGCCCTTCACCTGCGCCTCTTTTAACTCGCGCGCCTCTTCCTCTCTTGCCGTGAAGCGGGCCGCATCCAAAATAGTTGCAGCCTCTTTTTTTGCGGCTGCTATCATGGCAGTCGCTCGCTCGCTCGCCTCTCGGAGTACTTCCTCCGCCATCAGCCGCGCCCCTTTGCTGACCGGCAAGTTCTGACCTCACGCCTAGAAGAGCCCTAACCCCATCATGAGGAGGAATGTCGCTAAGAACCCCAAGATGGCATAGGTTTCAACCATCACCGCGTACACGATCGAAGGTGTAAACGCCTCCGGTCTTTTTGCGAACGCCGAAACCCCTGCTGTACAGACCCTCCCTTGGTAGTAGGCGGTGATGCCCTGCAGGATAGCCGGCACCATCGCGGCTAACGCAGCTAAACCAATGACTCCAGGCTTCAACGCGCCGCCGAGCAAACCGCTTCCTATCATCAACAACATCGCCGCAATGAAGCCATAGAACCCCTGCGTGCCTGGGATTACCTCAAGCACGAATAGTTTCGTCCATTTCTTTGGATCCTCGGCTACGACCGCCGCCGCCGCAACCCCGACTATATGCACACCTATCGCTGACATGATCCCTGGAATTGCAACTGCTAAACCCACCGCCAACGTCACCCAGACTTCTTCACCTACCAGGCCACTCACCCCCTTTTACTTCTGTGAACACCCTTTTAGCTTTAAAGGGAGCGAACTCCTCGCCTCCCCCCTCGTAGAATTTCCCGAAGAACTCGGCGAAGTGCAGACGCATGGTGTGGATGAAGCCAGCCAGCGAGCCGATGAAGAGGTTGAAGATGTGCCCGATCAAAAGCACGAACGCTATCCCTATTAGCACGAGACCAGCGAGGATCACAGCGGGGGAGAGGGCGAGGTTGGGCCTTACCATGCCGCTGAACGCCAGCCCGACGATGTAGTTCAACAAATACGCGATCACCCCGGTCGCGACACCGAGCGCCATGAGCCTAGCATAAGAGGTCACATCCGCTACCAAACTTATTATACCATAAACCGTGTTAATTGCCCCGCCGAACTTAGCCCGAACTCCTGGGGAAATGAGGATTGCCCCAATCAGCCCCCCAACCAGCCCCGCGTAAAAGAGAGCCCGGAGAACGACCACTATAGCTGGCGCTGGCGCGAGCGGGTTGAACGCCTCCGCCAGCCCCATCTTCGGGAAGGTGAAATCTATACCAAGCGACCTCAGGCTGAAGCCCAGAACGCAGAAACCGAGCCCGAAAAACCCAGCGATCAGCGCTGCCCTCGAGATATCCTCAAAGACGACTTTCGCCCACCTCCTTCTGAACGCGTCCTTCAGCGTCTTCGCCACACCGAAGGCCACTAAGAGGTGCAGGATGCCGATGACTATCGCCAACTTGAGCAGGGGGAGCGGATCTCTAGTTGGGTCCGACCAAATCGCCGGCAGAGTTGGGCCGAATAAGCTGCCAGTCAGAACACCCATCACGATCGCGCATACCCCTGCCACGGCTAACGTTCTCCTGACATCGCTCGGAAACGCCTTGGCGAACCAGAAGCCGGAGAGCATGAAAATCGTGAGTATGGCGCCGTAACCGATGTCGGACAGACAAATCCCGAAAAATATGGCGAAGCTGACGGTTAGGAGCGGCGTTGGGTCGACCTCGTCGTAGCGGGGGGTGCCGTACATGGTGGTGATGAACTCAAAATCTTTGGCAACGGGTGGGTTCTCGAGCTGGATTGGCACCTGCTCAACCTCCCCCTTCTGGGGCTCGTAAGCGCGGAAAACACATCGTCCGCGGGTGGCCGATGCGATGATCGATTCCAGCCCAGCCGTTTTCTTCACCGGCACCCAGCCCTCGATGAGAACGGCTGCCTCACTGTAGCCAAATGCCGAACATGCCTCAAGCCTCTCTTTCTTTATCCCAAGCTCCTCCGCCAAGCGGTTAACATCCCGTGCCCACGCCTTCGTCAGCTTTGCGATTTCTTTTTCAAGCCTTTTTTCAAGCTTCTCTAGGCCAGCGATCTGCTTGTCCAGCCGCTCCATCGCCACCCCTGGCACAAGGGGGGCTGGCGGGAGCTCGAGGAACTCCACCCCGTACCTGTAAAGCACCGGCGCTAACTTGGGTTGATCCCGCACCCGGCACGCCACAACCACCGATTTCTTCTCCCCCTTCCCAAGCATCGCAGCAATGACTTTTTGGGAGAGGGTCTCGCGAGCCGTGGCGATGAATTCCCCCACCACGTCCTCCGAGACCCGCCCGATTGCCACGTAAAATTCATCGGTCGGGTGGAGGTATTGGAGCGAGAACTTTACCTCCAAAAAATCTTTGAGCGCCTCCCTCTGAGTAAGCAACTTTTGCCCCTCGCTCTCTATCTCCTTGCGCTTCGCTCCCAGCGCCTCTAACCTCGGCCCGAGCTTCTCGATGGTTCTCTTCGCTTCCCTCACAACTTGCTCGCGCGTACGCTCTTTGACTTTTAGGGGGCGCTTGAGCCCTGGCGCCCCTAGCACAGTCCGCATCCCCTCGAGCTTCGCAAGTAGCGCTGAGACCTCGAAAAACTCATCACCAAGCGCCTTCCGCACGAGCTCTGGCTCCACCGCTTCTTTTATCTGGACGATGCCGGCCTCGTGTAGCCTCGACACAACATCATCGCGTTCGCTTTGCAAAACAACCACTCGGAACTTCTGCATACGGGCGGTTTTGAACATCGCCTCACCGCGTGACCGCTTTCAAAATCAACTCGACCGCTTCCCTGCACCTCGCCCTGAGCTTCTTCTCGGGGATTTGGCTCCCTTTGCGTGCCCTTTCGAGCTGTTTTTGAACTTCTGCCTTCGCTTTTGATATGAAATCTTTAATCGTTTTCTCAGCCTTCGCACGCGCTTCCGCCGCGGAGCGCTCCTTTATTTGGGCAGTCTCACTCCGCGCTGACTCTAGAATCCGTTCGGACTCTTTTTTTGCCGCCTCGATTTTTTCCCCCGCCTTGCGCTCCGCCTCAAAAATCGCACGAAGGTCTTCCTCGACCACACATCTGCCCCCGGCCGACCACATTGTTTTAAACGGCGCCACTCATAAGCGTTCTGCTCGGTTTCTGTGGAGATGCCTCTGGAGTAAAACAGTTAAATGATTGGCTAAAAATTTCTTTGGTGGATATGAAAGCTACTGTGGTGATCCCAGCAAAAGATGATGGGGCAACGATTGCCGAAGTTGTGCGCGCTGCCAAGCAAGCTAAGTGGGTTGATGAGGTAATCGTTGTAGATGGACACTCGACCGACGACACCGCTAAAGAAGCCAGACGGGCTGGCGCGAAAGTCGTGACGCAGTCCAAGAAGCTCTACCCAGGTAAGGGGGTGGCGATGCGCGATGGGTGCATGGCAGCATCGAACGACATCATCGCATTTGTGGACGCCGATATCGTAAACATCGGCCCGGCGACGCTCGAGCAGCTGATAGAACCGATCCTAAAGGGCGAAGCCGATTTCGTCAAAGGAACATTCGAGCGCGCTGCTGGGAGGGTAACCGAACTTGTGGCAAAACCGCTGTTGAAGATGTTCTTCCCCGAAGTAGCGGGGTTCTCGCAACCCCTCAGCGGCGAGATAGCGGGTAAGCGGTGGGTGTTCGAGCATGTGAAATTTGAAGAGGATTGGGGCGTCGACGTTGGCATTTTGATAGATGCGGTGAGGTCGGGCGCGAGGGTGAAAGAAATTCACATTGGGTTCAAAGACCACCTCATGAAACCGTTACTCGACCTGCGGGAGATGGCATACCAAATTGCAGAAACAATCATCAAAAGGGCTGAAAGGCAAAGCTGCACCAAAGATCTTGCTTGGATATCCCCGCTACGCTACCGGATAACCCATCACGGGGAGATCGCTGCGGGAGTGAAACCCTATACAAGGCTTGTGGTCTTCGACTTCGACGGCACGCTGGTCGACGGGAGGGTAATCGACACGCTGGCTGAAAAATTTGGCTTCACCGAAAAGTTAGAAGCTGTGCGCAAAAGAGTGCCTTCTGGGCATAAGCAATCTTCAGAAATCGCGAAACTTTTGAACGGTCTCAAGATACGAGGTCTGCTGAGGGCTGTGATGGAGATGCCGCTAATGCCGGGTGCCAGACAGGCGCTGCAAGAGCTGAAAAGCAAGGGGTGCTACATAGGAATAATAAGCGATAGCTACAGGCGGGCGGTTGAGGCCAAAACGAGCGAGCTTCCGATAGATTTTACCATAGCGAACGAACTGGACGTTCAAGACGGGGTTTTTACCGGCGACATACATATGCCCTTTGGCTGGGTGAAAAAAGAGGGTTGTTTGGAACATTCGGTATGCAAGCTCGTTGCCCTCAGGAGGCTCGCTGAGGAGGTGGGTGCTGACATGGAAGAAGTAGTCGCGGTTGGTAACGGTGATGTTGATACGTGCATGGTGGAAGCGGCTGGCCTCGGGATTGCCTTCAACCCGAATTCCGTTAGGCTAGTTGAGGCAGCCGATGTCGTGATAAAAGAGAAAGACTTGCGAAAGGTATTGGAGCACATCCGCCAACGGTTGTTATAGGGTTTGGCCAGTACGAACTTTGTTCACCTCGCAATTCATAAAAGCTGAGTAGATACACTAGTGCTGGTGCGAGCTTGGGCAAAATCACCCGGATCACTGGCCCCGTCGTCATCGCTGATGGTATGAAAGGTTCAGAGATGTACGAGCTCGTGCGCGTGGGCGAACAGGGCCTCATCGGGGAGATCATCGGGCTGATTGGTGATCGCGCGACAATCCAAGTTTATGAGGAAACGGCCGGCATCAAGCCAGGTGAGAGGGTTGAGGGTACGGGAAAACCCCTCTCCGTCGAGCTCGGGCCAGGGTTGATCGGCGCGATATATGACGGCACTCAAAGGCCACTCAACATAATCAAACAAAAAACCGGAGATTTGATAACGCGCGGCGTCTTCGCGCACCCCCTGCCACGCGACAAAAAATGGGAGTTTGTGCCGAGGGTGAAAAAAGGTGATGAGGTGGGGGAGGGTGATGTACTCGGAACTGTCAAAGAGAGCAAACTTGTAGAACACCGCATCTTGGTTCCGCTAGGAGTCAAGGGCAAAATCGTCAACATCGCCGAAGGAGCTCATAGGGTTGAAGAAGTCGTAGCGACCGTAGAAACCGCTCACGGCAAAAAGGAAGTTCTGATGATGCAGGTCTGGCCCGTTAGGCGGGCGAGACCATTCAAAGAAAAACTCGACCCGTGCGAGCCCCTGATAACTGGGCAGCGTGTTGCAGACACATTTTTTCCCATAGCCAAAGGCGGGACTGTAGCGATACCTGGAGGATTTGGGACTGGTAAGTGTGTGAAAGGAAACACGCCCGTCTTGCTTGCCGATGGCGAGCTTCTAACTCTTGAAGAGATATACGAAAAATCGAAGAACAACAATGGACGTCGTATAAACAACGGTTCTGAAGAATGCGTCGTTTTAGATGAGCCCATAAAGATTCATACCTTCAACGGTAGTGACATAGTTGAAGCTGACGCAACGCTTACTTACAGGGGCTACAGCGATCAGATATGTAGAATAACTACTAGGGCAGGTAGAACCATTGAAATCACCCCTATTCACAACTTGCTCGTTTTTCGACCGAATTGCACCATCGAGGCGATCCCTGCAAAGAATTTGAAAGAGGGGGATTACCTCGTCGTGCCGCGAAAGATAGAGAGGCACACTTCAAACCAAATCATCAATTATTCAAAGCTTGTCGAGAGTTGGGGCAACGATCTGAGAACTGCTGATAAAAAACTGATCTATGAGACGGTTCGCGCGGTTAAAAAAATGGCTGAAAAGGAAGGGTCCTTTAAAAAGTTGTTGGATAAACTTGGGATAAGCTACGATGTCTTAATGAATTATGTGTTAAGGCGGGCGAGACC
The DNA here is from genome assembly GCA_020725055.1 of Candidatus Hadarchaeum sp. GTDB lineage: Archaea > Hadarchaeota > Hadarchaeia > Hadarchaeales > Hadarchaeaceae > DYFS01. Next base: position 36,727 of record DYFS01000005.1, read on the forward strand.
TCCGCTATCGTTCGTTGCTAAGGTACTCAAAAAAAGAATCTGCCCACGAAAGGTTGGAATCCGCAGAAGCGATAACGAACTATTATTGCCTCAAAAAGTGACCCCTGAGTTAGCGGAATTTCTGGGAATGTTGCTCTCCGATGGAACCATAAAACCTGGATTTGTGCGCTACTACAGCGTTGAGCCAGCGTTGCTCAATAGGTTTTCCGAGCTAGGCCAAACAATCTTTGGAGCAAAATGTCGAAGAACCGTTGAGAAAGGGGTTGGATGTATTGTAATTAGCAACAGGGTTCTTGTACGAGTGCTTCATGAAATATTTGAAATACCGCTACGCAAGAAATCCCGCAACGCTAAAGTTCCGAGGCTGATTCTGAAATCGGATGGCACCGCCATTGCATCCTTCATCAAAGGGTACTTCCTAGGGGATGGGTACGTCGGTAGGCGGGAAGTTGGGCTATACACGACGAGCAAAGTGATGGCATCGCACTTGTCTTATCTTTTATCCATCCTTGGCATTCCACATGCTGTTAAAACAAAACCCCGGTTTGGCGCCTACATTATTGTCATCTCAAACTGCGAGCGGGCCGCCACATTCGCAAAACTCGTAAAAGTTCCGGATAAGTTCGCTATTGGCAGAAAACTCGCAGAGAGATTGCGGAAAAATCCAAGAGGGTATACTGCGCTTGATGTAGTACCTGTATCCGCTGAGTTCCTTCAGTCAACCATCAAAAGCGGCAGCGTTGAGGCCAGCCTCTTTAGACGTTATGGGGTGAAAATCCGAAACTACCTCAAACTACGGGAGAAACCCTCCATCAGCACCTTTAAGAAAATAGCAAGTGGGCTGAGGGAAAATGCCCCATCTACAATCGAAGTCAAAAGAATTTTAGAAATCAGCGAAATGCTTGACTCAATCGGCTTTGATGCTGTGGAAAAGATCGAAAGTGAGAATTCACCAACTCCTGTTTATGACATCACGGTGCCTTCGACCCATAACTTTGTGGGCGGAACTATGCCCACGCTCCTGCACAACACCGTTTTCCTCCACCAAGTTGCAAAGTGGGCCGACGCCGACATCATCACTTACGTGGGGTGCGGTGAGCGCGGTAACGAGATGTGCGACGTGCTCGTCCACTTTCCACAACTCAAAGATCCGCGAACCGGCGAATCGCTTATGGAGCGAACGGTGCTCATAGCCAATACCTCAAACATGCCCGTCGCAGCGAGAGAAGCCAGCGTGTACACCGGCATCACGATAGCCGAGTACTTCCGCGACATGGGCTACAACGTTGCCCTCATGGCTGATTCAACGTCGCGCTGGGCTGAGGCAATGCGCGAGATCTCCGGGCGGCTCGAGGAGATGCCCGGTGAGGAGGGTTTCCCAGCCTACTTGGCGTCAAGGCTCGCTGAGTTCTACGAGCGGGCGGGACGCGTCCGCACCTTGAGCAACGATGAGCGGTATGGCTCGGTCACGGTGCTCGGGGCCGTTTCTCCCCCGGGAGGCGACCTCTCGGAGCCGGTGTGCCAAAACACCCTACGCATCGTCAAGGTCTTCTGGGCCCTCGACACGGCGCTCGCCGATCGCCGCCACTTCCCCGCCATCCACTGGCTCACGAGCTACTCGCTCTACGTTGACCTGCTCAAGGGCTGGTGGGTACAGAAGCTCGGCGAGGACTGGAAAGCGCTGCGCGACAACGCCGTGGCGATGCTTCAAAAAGAGGCCGAGCTCGAAGAGATCGTGCGGCTCGTCGGCCCAGATGCTCTGCCTGAACGCGAGCGCGCGGTTTTGGAGTCCGCCCGCATGATGCGCGAGGACTTCCTTCAGCAGTTCGCCTTCCACGAGGTCGACACCTACTGCCCTACTGAGAAGCAGCTGGGGATGTTCAAGCTCCTGCTCAAGTTCTACGAAAATGCGGTTGAGGCTGCGAAGCGCGGCATCGCAGTTGAGGAGATCAAGAAGCTCCCCGTAAAAGAGGAAATCGCGGGGATGAAGCGGCTGCCCCCCGAAAGGTTTGAGAGGGAGTACAAATCGATGGAGGGGCGTCTCGAAAAGCAGTTCACTGAACTCTTTCAAACGAAAAAAGCGCTGGGTGGATGAAAATGAGCGAGGCCGTGAAGAGCAGGGAATATCTGACCGTCGGCAGGGTCTCAGGCCCCCTGATGATAGTTGAGGGGGTCAGTGGTGTCGCCTACGGTGAGGTCGTTGAGGTCACCACGCCAAGCGGCGAGACCAAGCGCGGCCAGGTGCTCGATGCTTATGAAGATCGTGCCGTGGTCCAGGTCTACGAGGGAACGGGTGGCATCGACACCCTCCAAACCCGGGTCAGGTTCACGGGCGAGACGGTGAAATTCGGTGTTGGGCTTGAGCTTCTGGGCAGGGTCTTCAGCGGGAAAGGCGTATCGATTGACGGCGGCCCCAAGCCGATATGTGAGGAAGAGCTCGATGTTCACGGTGCGCCGATAAACCCGTCCGCGCGTGAGTACCCGAGCGAATTCATTCAAACCGGGATTTCAGCAATCGATGGGATGAACACCCTCGTGCGCGGGCAAAAACTCCCCATCTTTTCAGGGGCTGGCCTCCCCCACAACGAGCTCGCCGCCCAGATAGCGAGGCAGGCGAAGGTTCTCGGGGAGGAAGAGAGATTTGCAGTTGTCTTCTGCGCGATGGGGATAACCCACGAGGAGGCCGCTTTCTTCATCAAAGATTTTGAGCGGACGGGCGCACTCGAGCGGGCGTCGGTATTCCTCAACCTAGCGAACGACCCTGCCATCGAACGCATTCTAACGCCGAGGCTTGCTTTAACAACCGCCGAGTACCTGGCTTTTACTCAAGGTATGCATGTGCTCGTGATTCTGACCGATATGACAAACTATGCCGAAGCCCTTCGCGAGATTTCCGCCGCGCGCAGTGAGGTACCTGGACGCCGGGGCTACCCGGGCTACATGTACACCGATCTCGCGACTGTGTACGAGCGGGCGGGGAGGATACTGGGCAAGCGGGGCTCGATTACACAGATGCCGATCCTGACCATGCCTGGGGACGACATCACCCACCCAATCCCGGACCTCACGGGTTACATCACGGAAGGACAGCTCTGCATGGACCGCGAACTCCACCGCAAGGGCATCTATCCCCCGCTCAACGTCCTGCCCTCGCTGTCTAGGCTGATGAAGGACGGCATAGGGGAGGGGCACACCCGCGAGGACCACAGCGACGTCTCCAACCAGCTCTACGCCTGCTACGCCGAGGGGCGCGACCTCCGGGCCCTCGTCGCAGTCGTTGGTGAGGAGGCATTGACCGAGCGCGACCGCCGCTACCTAGACTTCGCGGACCGGTTTGAGCGGGAGTTTGTCAATCAAGGCAAGGCCGAGGATCGCTCGATCGAGGCGACGCTCGACCTGGGCTGGGAGCTCCTCCGCGCGCTGCCTGAGGGTGAGCTCAAGCGCGTTGACCCGCGGTTTGCCGCAAAGTACCTGCGACCGCGTGAGTGACTTGGTTAAAAAAGCCCGCATGCAAAAGCTAGCGCGCTCGGGGACTCAAAATCCTCATCACCAATCAGCGGGTCAGTCTCGTCATCGCGCGCATCAAGATTGTCATGCACGGTTTTAAAAGTTGTTTTCTGGTATGTGGTTATTCTGGGGTATCGCGGGTGAGGAAGTAAGCGGCACTCGGGGCCTCCATCAAAAAATATGGGGGATTACCAAACAGATTACCAACGAAGCCCGTCTGGGGGGCTCCCTCCACCCGCCTCGCAGCCCCAAAAAAACATCACTTCCCCGCAGAACCAGACGCAAGCTACTCTGTGGCGAGCGCGGATATCTTCTCAGCCTTCGCGTGTGCCCGCTTGCGCTCGGCTCGATGGTCGCTCAGGAACCCCAGCATGAGCTCGATCGCGCGCTTTTTGCAGTCACCGCATATCAGCCCGCCGGTCTTGCAGGCCTCACGCAGCTCGAACAGCTTTTTGTCGTCGGGCATCAGGTGGTACACGTAGAGCCCGAACACAACACACTTGTCCGGGTCGCCTCCGAGCTTCCGCTGCTCGCGCGCAGTCGGCTGCCCACCGGTGAGCGCATCCTTAATCTTGCTTGTCGCCCCCCTGGCCGAGTCTGTCAAGAACACCGCTGTCTCGGGCCTGCTGCTCGACATCTTCTCCCCACTCAGGCCTGGTAAGAGGCGATGGTAGGTCGAGGATGGCAAGATGAACTTGAACTCGTCGCTGAACCTTCCCGCGACGTCGCGCGCGAGCCTGAGGTGCGGGTCTTGGTCCACACCGACTGGAACAACCGTCGGGCGGGGTCCACCGAACTCCTCGAGCTGGGGGTGTAGGATGTCCGCAACGTCGACCATGGGGTAGAAGATGTGGGCGATGTTTGACTCGCCCTTGAAGCCGTAAATCGCGCGCATCTCGCTGAAGTTCACCTTCCGCGCCAAGGCGAAGGCGAGGTGGCGCACCACATCGCTGCGGGACTGGAAGTAAACGCGGCACTTGCTCAAGTCGAGCCCAAGCGCAAGGAGGTTCGTGAGGTACTCGTCGGTGGCTATTTTTTTGGCCTCCCTGAACGACACGCCGCGCGCTGCATAAGCCTCGAGGTCGGCGATGCAGAGGAAGATATCCGCCCCCTGCCCCTGGTACCAGGTGAGCTGGTCGACGACGAGCTTGTGCCCGAGGTGCATCCGCCCACTCGGCATAAGCCCTGTCATCACCACGTACTTCTTGCCGTGGAGCATCGCGTCGAGAACCCTTCCGAAATCGCGGTGCCCGAATATCACCCGCCGCCGCATCAGGTGGTGGGAATCGGGGATGTCCGCCAGCATCGGCTCGAAGGGCTGGATGCCGAACTCCTCGAGCAGCTTGGTGTAGTCCTCCGGCATCTCGGCGCTCCAGGGGTCTATCCGAATCGGCATTTATGGTCTCTCCCGCGTCAGTGAGTAGTAGGTCACATCCCCCTCCTCATCGACGATCGCAAAAAATATTGCTTTGCGGACGCTGTGCGCGAGTCGAACCGCGCGGGCGATATCTGTCGACGACAGCCGCGCGCTCTCGGGGATGGCGTGCACGAGGAACTTCGAATGGGCCTCACCAGGCTTCTCCCCCCGCTCGTAGACCCTGAAGTGCGCCCCGAATTTCAAGCCTGTTTTGATGATGTATCCTCGCGATCGGAGGTCGGAGTAGACGGGGTACTTCAGCATCAGCTCCGGATCCTGCTTCACCAGCATGGCCGAAAGCTGCTTGAAAGTGATTTTTTCTCCGGTCTCGTGGTCGAGCACCCGGATCTTGCCGCCATCGAGCAGGTAAAGCGCCTCAATCGGGGCCAGCTGGAGCTTGCCCCCGGCGAGCGGCTTGCCGTAAGAGCCCCGCTGGTAGAGCTGGTTTGCCTGTGCCTCGTCCCACACCATTATCTTGTTTTTGTAGAGGTGCGCATCCACGACGGGAATTTCGGCCTCCATGCCGTCCCCCCGCTAAACTAGCCCATGCTCGATAAGAAGCTTGTGATGGCCAAACCGAGTGTTTATATAAGTGGTTCAACAAAGTAATTGTCGAAGCCGGTATCGGCAATCGCGCTAATACCGGGCGGCGCAGCCGAGACGATGACGAGAGCTTAAAGCTGAGGCAAAATTCTCTTAGCCGAGGATGTGTCACCTCCAACGGAGCCTATGTAGCTGCCCGCCTGGTATTACTGATTTGAATTTTTTGTTACA
>DYFS01000006.1:0-18289 GCA_020725055.1 Candidatus Hadarchaeum sp.
TTAAAAATAACAGATTGATGTGAAAAAATTTGTAGATTAACCAAAATACGGCAGCCTACCACGACTTTACCTTCAGCTCTCTAATTTGAGAAAAATGCTTGTCGCGAGTTAGGACGGGACATTTGTGCCTTCTCACAATTCCTGCAATCATCAGATCGCCAAGCGCAATGGGTTTCCCCTCGGCCTCGAGCTCAGCGCCCATCTCTCCAGCAATTCTCGCAGATTCTTCATCGTGGGCCATGTGTACGAGCGAGGCGAGAAGCCCACGAACTTCCTTCACGTTTTCGACCGACTTCTCTGAGAGGTAAGTTCCAAGATAGAGTTCAAACATGTTAACTGGTGTGACGCACTTCACCTCGCCAGCGGCGTCCAACCTCTTCGCTTCTTCCACCGCAGCTGGAACGCCATGGAGGAGAGCGACGAGAAAATCCGTATCGAGGCAGATCATTGCTTCACCATACCGAACTTCAGGCTTTTGTCAAACCTGGCTTGAGTCCGTAACGTAACCTCTTCTTCAGCTCCGGCCTGTACCGCTCCCACATCCGATCGATTCGACTGAAAATAATCTTCGATTCTTCGATGCTTCCGTGCCACTTTCCCGCGAAGCTCGATAGCGGGCGAACGTTTGAAGCACCAGTCAACCGCAACACGGCGTCGGTGAAGCTTTCGTCCTCAGCTTTAAGACTGGCTAGAGCCGAATAGGCTTCTTCTGAAATCGTCAGAGTTTTGTGCGCCAACTTAACCCCCCCATTAAGTGTATTTATACGTGTATTTAAAATCAACGTTGTGCTTGTGTATTAATATACAAAGAAACAAGAATTGGGCATTTTGTTACATTAGTATACAAAGGGCCGAGCGACTCTACGCTCGAACGCGGCAGTTCTGGGGAGACTGACAAAGGCAAAGTTAAAATCACCCTCACCAACAATCGAAGGGATAGTATGAAGGTGAAACTCAGACCGTGGGGCGTCTTCCAAGAGATAATCGGGGAGCGGGAGCTATCGATGGATGTGCCGGAAAATTCCACCATCAGAAGCCTTCTCGACCACCTCGCCAACAAGCACAGCCAAAAATTCAGGGACGAGCTCTTCCAACCGGGCGGCAGGACTATCAAACCCTACATCAAGATTCTTCTTAATGGGCACGGCGCTGAGGTGGGGTCGAGGCTCCGCGAGGGTGATGTGGTCGCGATCTTCCCGCCGGTTGGGGGTGGTTTGCCCGACGAAAAAATCATCCACGACCCGGTGCACGGGAGCATGTGTCTCAGCGGCCTTGTACTCGACCTCGTCGACGCCCCCGAGGTGCAGAGGCTCCGGAGCATCCGCCAGCTCGGGCTGGCTAACATGGCCTTCCCGGGGGCGAACCACACGCGCTTCGAGCACGCCTTGGGCGTGGCTCACTTAGTCGAGCGGCTCGGGTCCGAGCTCAAGCTGTCGAAGGGTGAGCTCAACTCGCTGCTCGCGGCGGCGGTTCTCCATGACATCGGCCACGCCCCCTACTCCCACACGCTAGAGTACCTGATGGCGGAATACCTCAAGAAGGACCACATGGAGCTGACCTGCGAGATAATAATGGGCGAGACTAGCATCTGCGGGCCGGAGGAGCTCGAGAGGCTCCGCAAACTGGGTGTGCCCTCGGTCGTCGATGTCTTGGCGAAATATGGCATCTCCTCGCGCGAGGTCGCCTGCCTGCTGCTCGGCAAACACCGCAAGCCCTACCTCGGCCACATCATCCACGGTGAAATCGATGTTGACCAAATCGATTTCTTGCTTAGGGATGCCCACTTCACGGGCGTTGCGCTCGGAATGGTGGACGTCGACCGCCTGCTGCGAACCCTCATCGTGCACAGGAATCGCCTAGCAATCGCGAGCAAGGGGGTAGAGGCGGTTGAGGGGCTGCTTACCGCGCGGGCCCTCATGTACACCTCAGTCTATTACCATCACACCGTCAGGATAGCCGAGCTGATGCTGGCGAACGCGGTGGAATTCGCGATCAAAAGAGGGGGCGGGAGAATCAACAGGGATAACTTCTACCTCCTGACCGACTCGGAGCTTCTGGAGCGCCTCGGCGAGATTCGGGGCTACCCGCGCGAGATCGTCACGAGGCTGCGTTACCGACAGCTTTTCAAAACTGCGTACGTAGAGGAGCGCCGGGAACTATCGCAAGCTGAGAAAAAGCGAATTCTGAAAACATACAGCGGATGGAGCCGCGTCCACGAACTGCAGAGCAAAATTGCGGACAATGCCGGCGTCCCGCGCGGCTACGTAATCTTAGATGTGCCCATAGTTGACATCCTGATATCCGAACCTCGCCTCGAAAAAGTGGAGGTGCCCGTGCTAGTCGAAAACAAGCTCGTTGGGCTCTCCGAACTCTCCCCGATAGCCTCGGCGTTGAAAAAGAGACAGGCCCCGCGCTACCAGCTCAGGGTTGTGGCGGCGGCCGAATATGTCGGCGAGGTAAAGAAGGCGGCGAAAAAAATTTTACTTTAACACGTCGCGCCCGCGGCTCGTGAGCTGCATGCGATCGTCGAGATAACCTAGCACCTGCAGGCCCCTTATTTGATTCTTGGCGATGACCGGCGGTAGGCCCGCATCCGCCGCCGCCCCCTCGATAGTGACGCCCGCGCTCACGCTCCTGAGGAGGATTTTCCCGGTATCCCCAACGAGTATCTCCTTCGCCAACCTCTCCTTTGTCGCCGCATCCACCCTCGTGCCCTCCGCAAGGATTTTATCAACCATCTCTAGGCCTATCTCCACACCGTATTTTCCTGTGAGTTGCCGCCTGGCGTAGCTGGAACCCATCAACGCCATCTCCACGTTTTCGAGTTCCCGTGTGAGCGTGCAAAGCTCGGCGAAGTCTTTGGATTTTTTCTCATCCGCGGAATCGATATTCTCGCGCAGAGATTCGTTCACGCTGTGGAGCCTCTTGATTTCGGCGTGCAGCTTGTTTATCTCATCCGAAAGTACCCTTACCCTGAAGATACCACCGCCGGAGAACAGCATCATCGCGAGCAAAACTAAAATTATCAAAACGAGTATCGCTTGGACGATTATTGGGTCTATCGGCACATGACCACCGCTGGCACTTGTTCATCTGGGGATTTAAGGTTCTCTGATTATTTTGCCACCCGTAAAATTTAATACAGCATTCTCGTAAAAATACTCGAAACATTCGCTAGAGGTGTGAGAATGGCTAAACGGCAGGAGCCTCCAACATTATCGCCAGAAGAACGTGTTAAAAGTTTTGAGGAAGTTGAGGGCGTTTATCTCCCCCATCAAGCGATAGCCGAAGCCGCGAGATGCCTATTTTGTCACGATGCACCCTGCAACAAAGATTGCCCCGCTGGTATAGACATAGTCAAGTTCATACGACGGATCAAGACAAAGGATTTTCGTAGCGCCATTCGAGCGGTGAGGGAAAGCAATATTTTGGCGGGGGTATGCGCGCGGGTGTGCCCCACCGAAAAGCTTTGTGAAAAGGCTTGCAGCTCCACCGAGCTAACTGAACCGATAAACATTGCCGCCCTTCAGCGATTTGTAACGGATACCGAAATGCAAAAAGGGATTACGCCGTCTGCAAAAGCAGAACCCACCGGAAAGAAAGTTGCTGTGACCGGCTCTGGTCCAGCAGGTCTCGCCGCCGCCGCCGAACTCGCCAGAGCAGGCCATGCAGTAACCATCTTTGAAGCTAAACCGTTGCCAGGTGGAGTGTTGACTTATGGCATCCCTCTCTACAGGCTTCCAAAGGAGGTTGTGATCGCCGAAATCGACTGCATCAAACAGCTTGGCGTGGAGATAAAAACCGATACCCCTATCGATGAAAAACTCAATATCGATGCTCTATTTGACCAAGGCTTCGACGCTATCTTCATCGCCACGGGGGTTGGAAAACCCTACTTTGTTCGAATGCCTGGAGAGGATCTTGAAGGTGTTTATTCGGCTCTAGAGTTGCTTTCTCAAGTAAGAGTTCATTACTCCAAGCCATCTAGGGGGGAATTTCCATTAAAGATAGGAATAAAGGCGCTCGTCATCGGGGGCGGGAACGTAGCTATGGATGCCGCGTGTAGCTTTTTGCGACTCGGGGCCGAGGAGGTTCACGTTGTTTGCCTCGAATCGTTTGAGGAGATGCCCGCGTTTCCGTCGGAGATCGAATTTGCAAAGGAAGAGGGAATTGTGTTTCACCCCCGGTCTAAACCCTTGAGGATAATCGGGGATGAAAATGGCAGGGTGAAAGGTTTCGAAGGCGTCGGCATAAGATGGAAAGAGCCAAACAATTTTTCGCCGTCTAATGCTGTCCCGATCGAGGGGACCGAATTTAGTTTGGATGTGGACACGGTCGTTGAGGCTATCGGCCAGGGCCCAGACCCTTCCTTGGCTCAAGCTCTCCCAGGGGTAGAAACAAAAGGACGCGGTTTAATTGTCGTTGATGAGGAAACCCGTATGACATCCCGCAAAGGGGTATTCGCGGGTGGCGACAGCGTCAACGGTGGAGACACGGTTGTTCAAGCGATAGCCGAGGGAAAAAAAGCCGCCGACGGCATAAACAAGTATTTAAAATCTATTTAAATGATGGTGTAAATCCAAAATGAGGAGGTGGAAGTAATGGATTTATCTGTTGAACTTTGTGGAGTAAAATTCTCAAACCCATTTGTCCTCTCCGCCGGCCCGCCCACGGATGATGTCAAGATGATAAGACGTGCATTTGAAGCAGGTTGGGCCGGGGCAATTCTCAAAACCACATCTGTTGAAAGCGAGGTAGTGGAGCTCGTTTACCCCATGATGGCTGGGTTGGACTTTGAGGACAAAAAACTCATCGGGTTGGGGAATATCGATTTGATTTCCGAGCACCACATCGATGAGGTGGAGGGGAGAGTAGCGGAGCTGAAGAAGGAGTTCCCGAACAACGTCGTGGGCGCGAGCATCATGGGGGCCAAAAAAGAAGATTGGCAGACGCTCGTCAGACGTTTGGAAGCTGCCGGCGTGGACCTCATCGAGTGCAGTTTTTCGTGCCCCCAAGGGTCGATGGGGGAAAAGCCCGGTGCGATGGTCGCGCAGGATCCACAATTGACGAAGGAGGTAGCAGGTTGGGTAAAAGCGGCTGCAAAAAGGGTGCCTGTATTCATCAAGATTACGCCGATGGTAGCAGATGTGGTGGAGGTTGGGCGGGCGGTGAAAGAAAGCGGCGCTGATGGAATCACGGCCAGCAACACCATACCCTCTTTGATGGGGATCAATCTGGACACATTCGAACCGTACCCCTCCGTCGATGGAAAGTCTAGCTACAGTGGCCTCTCGGGAGCCGCGATCAAGCCCATTACCTTGCATATCATTGCAGAACTTGCGAAAAACGTTGGGCTCCCCATCTCCGGGACGGGTGGCGCGACGACCTGGCAGGACGTGGTGGAGTTCATGCTCGTCGGAGCGACTAATGTGCAATTTTGTACCGCAGTCATGCGCAATGGGCACAGGATAATCGACGATCTGAAGGACGGCCTCACAAATTATTTAGATGACAAAGGGATGAGCGGCCCATCTGAACTGATTGGCCAAACGCTTCCCAAGATAGTTACGCACCCCGAACTTTCGCGTGAATACAAGGTGGTCGCGGAGGTAAATCGAAAGACTTGCGTTAAGGACGACCTCTGTTACATCACGTGCCGAGATGCCGGGCACGAGGCGATTGAACTTGATAAAGAGAGGTTACCGGTGCTCGACGAGGAGAAATGTGTGGGCTGCGGGCTGTGCGTGGCAATATGCCCCGTCTGGGATTGCGTGAAGTTGAAAAGAGTGGAAAAGAAAGAAAAAAAATGAGCGATGCTCGTGCTCGCTTGAGGGGTTGATTTCGTGGCGAAAACTATTCTGATAGGGAATGGAACACTCGTCACCTTGGGGGAGAAAAATAGGATAATTAAAAATGGGGCAGTCCTGATCGAAGGCAACACCATCAAAGATTTTGGAGAGGCCGATGAGTTAAAGAGCAAAAATCCAAACTCAGAGTTTATTGACGCTTCTGCCAAAGTGGTGATGCCTGGCCTGATATGTGCTCATCATCATCTCTATTCTACCTTTGCTAGGGGAATGGCCATCCCAGGCGAACCAGCAAAGAACTTCGTGGAGATATTGGAGAAGCTCTGGTGGAAGTTGGATAACCTTCTAACCAAGGAGGATATTTACTACAGCTCCTTGATACCGCTGATCGAATGCGTGAGAAACGGGACCACAACAATCATCGACCACCACGAGAGTCAATCCTACCAAAAAGGAAGCTTGGACGAAATTTTTAGGGCAGTGAATAAAGTTGGGATTCGTAGTTCTCTATGCTTAGGGACATCTGACCGGTACGGAAGGGGAAAAGAGGGACTTGAGGAAAATGAACGTTTCCTTTCCCTCCTCAAATCTCGACCATCGGAACTTGTGAAGGGGATGGTCGGCTTGCACGCGGCCTTTACCGTGAATGATGACACGCTGGATAAGTCGGTCCGGTTGGCAAAAAAATACGGGGTTGGAATCCACATTCACTGCGCCGAGGACAAGGCCGACGAAGACGACAGCTTAAAAAAATATAAAATGAGGGTGATCGAGCGGTTGAATTCACACGGGGCCCTGGGGGAGAAGTCCATCGCTGTTCACTGTGTTCACGTCGATAAAAAAGAGATGGATATTTTAAAAGCCACCGGGACCAACGTGGTTCATAACCCCGAGTCGAATATGAACAATGCCGTGGGTTGCGCTAATGTCTTGGGGATGATGGAGAGGGGAATTGAAGTTGGCTTGGGCACCGATGGAATGGCTTCGGATATGCTCTCCCAGATGAGATGTGCCTACCTCATCCATCGCCATGTAAAGAAGGATCCACGAGTCGCGTTTTTGGAGGCACCTACAATGCTTCTAAATAACAACCCTAAAATTGTAAAGAGGGTTGCCGGCTGGAGGGTTGGAGAAATCGCAAGGGGTGCTCTGGCGGACATAATTTTGATCGACTACCTCCCCCCGACCACCTTAAATGAGAATAACTTCCTTGGCCATCTGATATTCGGCTTGGTCGATGCAACAGTGGATACGACGATATGCAACGGAAAAATTTTGATGAGGGACAAGAAATTGGTGAGCCTAGACGAGGAGTCCATTGCCAAAAAAGCATCTCAACTGGCTTCGGAACTTTGGAAGCGTTTTTGAATGTTTAAAACCGCAACGCTCGTGCTGGGCAAACCGATACGCAGAGACCACAACCGTAGCATTTGCTGGGGTCTATCCTGGCTTTCTTGGCTATCATTCGAGCCGCGCCATATACGCAATACTTCTCACAGAGCCCGCACCCGGTGCATTTTGAAATCAAGACCTCGGGCGGCTTCGCCCTAGTGCGCAAAGGTTGCTCAGGCAGGTGCCTTAGCGCAACACCACGGAAGTCCTCTATCGAGTTATAGTTCTTGACACGCATGAAACGCGTCATCTCATCGGCGATCAATCCGTAGACTTTTGGCCCGCGAGTTATTGCCGCCGTACACACTTGGACAGCCGATGCACCAGCCATGATGAACTCAATAGCGTCTCGACCATCTGTTATGCCCCCAACACCTATCACGGGTATTTTGACGGCCCTGCAGATGTCGGCGACGCAGCGCAGGGCGAGCGGTTTGATCGCTGGACCTGAGAGCCAACCATATCCACTCGCGCTGCCCAACATCGGTAGGGTATTTTCTATATCTATCGAGAGGCACGCCCCAAGCGCGTTAATTGCGACTATCCCATCTGCCCCCGCACCTTCTGCCGCTTTCGCGGAATCCGATATGTTCAACACATTTGGGCCGAGCTTCACGAACACTGGGACACTAGCCGTTTCCTTCGCGGCCTTCGTGGCTTCAACCATCTGTGTTGGATCAGGGCCTAGGTATTGGATCGAGAGTTCCAGCGCGTCTACCCCAGCTTTAACGACCTTCGGCGCTAGCTCTCGTATCTCCTCCGGCTTGTAACCTATGCTAGCTATCAGCGGCAGGCCGGTCTTTTTTGCCTTCGCGTACTCGGACTTCAACCATCGCTCAAGGGGCAAGTCCGACCAGAGCTCGGCGCTGAGGAGACTATCCTTCACCTTTGCCATGCACGGGCGCGGCACCTCCGCCGGCGAGATGCTCACTGTCTTTGCCACGAGTGCACCGGCGCCCCCCTTCGCTGCCGCCACAAGGGCATCCCCGTCCCTAACGGTTGGGCCAGCTGCTGGCATGATGGGGTTGCGCAATTTCAATCCGCAGATTTCTACAGCCAAACTGACCATGGTTATCTCCTTATCGCCCCAAGCTTCACCCACAGTTTCTCTGAAGACCTTCTCGATGTTTTAACTACCTCGCACTCGTCCATCGTCAAAACTTTTCGGTTGCGCATGACCACGTTGCCGCCAACTATCACCGTCTCGACATCATCCCCATCCACGGTGCTCACAATATGCCCCGCGACGCTCTCGGGCCTCAACGGAGTCGGCGCGATCGATGGATTAACAATTATTACGTCGGCGAGCTTTCTGGGTTCGAGTGAGCCCAGCTCGTTTCCCAGTCCGTAGAGTCCGGCCCCGCGGATCGTCGCTATCTCCAGCGCCTCCATCGGAGAGATCACCCGGGGATCGCGGAGAGCGACCTTGTGCAGCAGGAAAGCCGCGCGGATATTCTCGAACCCATCGAAGATGTAACCGTCGTTGCCCAAGCCCACCTGAATCCCCATCTTGAGCATCTCCGGGACTGGCGCCACACCCACAGCGTTCAACATGTTACTCATCGGGTTGTGGGCAACCTTTGCCCCGGTTGATTTGATTATTTCTAGCTCATCGTCATTCACGTTCACGCAGTGCGCTAGAACAACATCTGGGCCCAAAAGGCCAACATCGCGCAGCCGCTCAACGGTGCGCTTTCCATATCTCTCACAGTTGTGGAGGGGGTCGATGAGCCCTTCGGATGCGTGGATGGTGATGGGCACCTTGTACCGGCTCGCGAGATCCCTGACGTAGCGTATCAATTCATCAGAAACAGTGAACGAAGCGTGAATGCTAAACATGCCCCTGACCCTGCGCATCCTCTCCTTCTCGACCTTCTTGATGAAACGTTCGTTCTCCCTCACGCCTTTCGCGCCCTCGGCGTGCGTCCTCCTTTCCGTGGCTTCGAACGCGACGATTCCCCGAATTCCAGATTTGTCAACAGCGTCGGCGATCTTGTCGAGCACACCGATTATCGAGTTCGGCCCGGAGTAGGTGTCGGCGAACAGCGTCGTGCCTGTTTTGATGAATTCCAAGCAAGCGATTAAAGCACTAGCATGCGCATCGTCGCGCGTCATCGCCTCGTCCATCGGCCACCACACGCGTTGTAGAATCTGGGAAAAATCCGTGGGCGGCTCGATCCTGAGCGGTGCCCCGCGCAGCAGCATCCCATAAAGGTGGGTGTGGGAGCAAATGAGGCCGGGCATCACTATTTTGCCCTTGGCGTCAATCACTTCTTCCGGCTTCTCCTTGACCTTTATGCCGCGCCCAACCGCTGTGATGCGCCCGTTCTCGATCGCGATCGACCCATCTTTCAAAATTCGGCGATCTTTATCCATCGTCACAACCAAACCGTTTTTTATCAAAAGATCAACCAATCCAACCCCTCGCGACGAACTTGGCGTGGCTACTTTTAAGCTTTAGGTGCTCCCCTCCCCTATGAAAAAGCAAATAAACCCCGCCACCTAGCCATGTTGGGGTGAAGCATGCCCGAATTTCCTCTCGCCACCATGGATCGAATCGTTCGCAAGGCCGGGAAGGTCCGCGTCTCACGCAGCGCCGCCCTCGAGTTGAGTTCAATCCTCGAAGCTTATACGATGGAGATAGCAAAAGAGGCGATCAAGCTGACGGAGCACCGCGGGGCAAAAACCGTAAGCGAAGTCGACGTCCGGGCAGCTGCATCGAGAATGCGGGCGTAGCCCCAGTTGTTTTCTGGTGATTTTTTTTGGCTAAGTTAGTTATTCAGAACGCGCGGCTAGCCCTGCCTGAAGGAATCGTCCATGGGGGGCTCGCCATCGATGGGGGGCGCATCACCGAAATCTCTAGGATAAAACTGCCGAGGGGTGAGCGCGAGATAAACGCCGGCGGGAAACTCGTCATGCCGGGAATAATCGATGCGCACGCTCACATCTACGATCCTCGTTACACCCACCGTGAAGACTTCCAAAACGGCACGGCTGCGGCTGCCGCCGGTGGCGTGACGAGCGCCATCGTGATGCCCCTCGGTACCCCGATGCTCACCCCTAAAGAGGCACGAAAAATCATCTGTGTTGGCGGCAAAAGAAGCCTGATAGATTTTGCCCTCCACGCGGGGATCATGACCGCAGAGGCCACCGGGCACGTGCACCTCCTCGCCTCGCTCGGGATCAAATCGTTTAAGGCGTTCACGTGTGCTCCCTATGGCATGGGTGAGGCGGCACTTGAGGAGCTGATGCTGGCAATCAAAGCCATCGATGGCATCGTGTTCGTGCATGCTGAGGATGATGAAACGATCAGGAAGCGCACCGAATGGCTGCTCAAGAACGGGCGCAGGGATCCACTCGCCCACGCCGAATCCCGCCCTGGTGAGGTTGAGGAGAAGGCAGTCAAGCGGGTAATCGGACTCGCCCGACGCACCGGGTGTACCCTGCACCTAGCGCACATCACCACCCGCCGGGGCGCGGAACTCGTCGGCGAGGCAAAAGCGAAGCGGATGAGGGTGACCGCCGAAACATGTCCTCACTACTTGATTTTCGCAAGCGGGGCTATGGCCTTACACGGTCCTTACCTGAAGGTGAATCCGGCGCTCAAGACCGCCGGGGACATCGCGGCACTCTGGAATGCCCTTGCGGGCGGAACCATCGACATCGTCGCAACCGACCACGCCCCGGGTACGAGGAGGGAAAAAGAGGTTGGCATGAGGGACATCTGGGCCGCACAGGCCGGCATCCCGGGAATCGAGACGATGTTGCCGCTCATGCTCACCGAGGGGGTGGCGAAAGGCAAGCTGACCCTCGAGAGGCTCGTCGATGTGCTCAGCGCCAGACCAGCGCACATTTTCGGCCTCTACCCTAAAAAAGGCGCCGTGCGCGAGGGTTCGGATGCCGACCTCGTGATTGTGGATACAAAAAAGCGGGGCGTGATCAAAGCCGAGAAATTGCACTACAAAGTAGGTTGGACGCCCTATGAGGGGATGGAGATCGAAGGCATGCCTGTGATGACGATTTCGCGCGGCGAGATTATCGCTGAAGACGGACAAGTCTTGGCCAAACCGGGACGGGGGCGGTACTTGGCTAGGTAGCCGCGAGCAACGCGTCAAGTGCCTTCCGCACCGCCTCTGATTCATCCTTGAATTTTTTCTTCTTAATGAGTTCACGCAGCTGCTCGAGCTGCTCCCTCGTCACGACCACGCAGAGCACCGCCTTCCGGTGGGGCGCCTCCCCGCTCATCCCCCCACCCTCCACCGAATCTGCCCGTACCGGCGAAGGGCTTTCAGCGCACACACGGCCTTCTCTGCCAGGTCGTACACTGGCACGCTCATATCTTTCAGCGCGTCGTGGACGAGTATGTGATCCTCACCACCCATCGCAACGCCAACAACAGGCTTCTTAAATTTCTTTGCGACCTCGGCAACGACGCGTGCATCGTCCGGCTCTAGGGGGCGCGATTTCAGCGCCGTGATCACCACCACCCCATCAACCCCTGGATCAGCGAGTACCTGCTCCAGAGTGAACCCATAGCACTTCGCCTCAGCCCCCACGCCGAGCTCGAGGGGGTTGACCACGCTGATACCCGGGTATTTATGAGCCATCGCCTTCGCGGTCTTCTCTGAGAGCTTCGCCAGGATTAACCCTTCGCGGTGGATTGCATCGGCCACCAGAATTGCTGGGCCGCTGGCATTGCTGATGATCGCCACACGGTCGCCAAGCATCAGGGGTTGTTTCGCGAGCGCCTCCGCCACACCGAGGAGCTCCTCGACATCCCGCACGCGGATCGCTAGGGCCTGCTTGATGGCGGCGTCGTAGATTTTGTCCTGCTCCCCCACCACCCCGCCTTTGAGCACGACGACGGGCTTTTTCTCTGCGGCCCTCCTCACCGCCTCGACGAACCCCCGTCCCTCCCGAACTTCCCTTATACCAACGCAGATGACGCGGGTATTCACATCGCGCGAGAGGTAGTCGATCAGCTCGGCCTCGTTCACGTCGACCGCGTCGCCCGTCGAGACGAATTTACTCACGCCGATTCCGCGGAAGCAGGCCGAGTCGAGTATCGCCGCGCCGACGCTGTTGCTCTGAGAGATAATCGCTATCCCGCCTTGCTTCGGCATGAGGCCCCGCTCGAAGCTCGCACATAGCCCGTTGCGGGTGTTGAGGGTGCCCATCGCCGCATTCGGCCCGAGTACGCGGACCCCCCGCTTTACCGCGGCCTCAAGCTCCTCGCGAACCCCCTGTTCGTAGCGAGGCGCAGCGATGACTGCCCTTACCCTGGCATCCACGAGCCGTTTCACGTTTTTTAAAGCTGGCCCCTGCGGCAGCGTGAGAATCGCCAGCTCAGCCTTCCCTCGGACTTTTCTGAGATCCCTGGATGCCCCCTCGAGCCTGCCGCTCAAATCCACAACGTGGGTTTTGCCCCTGTAAAAGCGGAGCATGTTCTCAACCGTGGGTCGGAAGAACTCTTGCGTGGGTTCTGCTCTAATGCCCGATGCGCCAACCACCAACACAGCCCTTGGCTCGAAAAATGCCCCTATCGCCTCGCCCCTCGACGGCGGTCCCCTGCGCCTGGGTGTTGCCTTCGGCTTTCTTGGTTTTTTAACCACCCTCCGCCTCTTCGGCTTGGGAGCTGGCTTCCTCCTGAAGAACCTGAGCACCTCACCCCTCCCCCAAGATGATCCGGGCGTCCGCTGCCACCACACCTTTGCCCTCATCAAACACGAATACCGGGTTGAGATCTATCTCTGATATCTCTGGGAACTCCACCGCGAGTTCGCCGACGCGCTGTAGGAGATCGGCGAGCGCCTCAAAGTCCGCTGGTGGCGCACCCCTCGTACCAGCGAGCACCGGGTATCCCCTGATTTCTTGAACCATCTCGAGCGCGTCCTCCTTGGTTATGGGGGCGAGCCTGAAGCTAACGTCTTTCAATACCTCGACCCAGATGCCCCCCAAGCCAAACATCACCACCGGCCCAAAGGATGGATCTCGAAGTGTGCCTACAATCACCTCTCGCGCTGGCGGGATGAATTCCTGCACCGCCACGCCCAAGATGTTGGCGTCCGGTTTGTATGCACGGACGTTCGCCACTATCTCCTCAAACGCCTGCTTAACTTCGATCTCAGAGCTTAAGCCGACCTTGACCCCTCGAGCATCGCTTTTGTGAATGATGTCAGGCGAGGCTATTTTTAAGACTACGGGGTATTTTATCTCCCGTGCGAGCTTTACCGCCTCATTTGTGTCTCTTGCTAGCTCTATACGCGTTGTTTTGACTCCCCAAGCTGAAAGAACTTTTTTTGCTTCAAATTCAAGTAATTCTCGCCTATTTTGTCCTCTAATTGATGCAAAAAGCTCTATAATCTCCTTTTTTGCTGCCATCTCTCCTCCCCGCCGCGCTTATTTACTTGCGCCCCCGCTATATAACTTTCGAACTTTTAGGGGTGTGCAAAATTCCTTTGCTTTCCACCGCTAATGGTTGTTCATGCAAGCAGTCGAACTAGCAAGGCTAGTTGTCAACAAAACCATCGTTCAGGAGCGCAAGGGAAGGGGCAGGAAGGGCTATGGCCGCCAGCCGGCGGTAAGGCTTCTCGTCTACGCGCAGTTGGTGGGTATCCACAAAGACAAGCGACTCGTAAAGCATTTGAGGAAAAATCCGGGAGTCGCGAAGGCCCTCGGCTTGAAAGGCATCCCAAACCGGACGACGATAGGCAGATGGAAGAAGGGGCTAGAGCATGTCGCGCGGGAGGCCTTTGAGAAGCTTGCTGGCGTCGTTGCGACGCTCGTACAGACGGAACTGTCAGTCGTCGACTCTACACCGCTCGAGGACTGGCGAGACCCTGAGGCGGAGTGGGGCTTCTACTCTCGAGGTCCCTTCAAGGGTTTCAAAGTGCACGTTTCCGTGGATCAGCTCGGATTGCCGCGGAAAGCGCTGATAACGCCGGGAAACGAACACGATTCGCCGTTTATGCCAGAGTTGATCGCGGGGCAGAAAGCCAAGTTCGTGCTCGGCGATGCCGGCTATGACGCAGAGAGCAACAGGAAAGCATGCCGAGACATCGGGGCGAAGCCGTGCATCGCTACGAATCCACGACGGAGCGGCAAACGCCGCTACACGCCACCGCTATGCAAGCGTAAGCGACACATCGTCGAGCAGTTCAACTCCAGGCTCAAGGAGCTGCTCAATAACTGCTGGCGCTGGTTCAAAGGACTGGCGAAGAAGACGACAGTCGTTTACTCGGCGTTGATCGCAATGCTTGCTATCGCGCTGCAAGCGTTGCTACAGGACAAACCAGATCTGCTACGGAAAATCGGAGCATACAGGTACTGACGGTGAAATCTGCGCGCGCAGGTATCGGCACTGCCGCATATGACCCCCCCAGACCGAGGAGTCATAGTATCACGCGGTCAACCGGCACCTGCGCAAAATTAGCTTAGACCATCAACGCTTTTTAATTTTGCACACGCCTAGAACTTTGACAATCAGGCACGCACGAAGGCCGAACAGCAAACCTCAAATGTGGGCACCCTAAACATTGCTGGGGAGTTTTATTTCAGATAAGCCCCTCAAGGAGCGCTGGTGGCTCGGCCCGGTAGTCGTGTATTTCTGCATGCTGGCCACGATGCTTCTCTTCATGCTCCTCTTCATGTTATTGGGCATTCGCGGGGCTGGCCCAACGGTCTTCGAACAGTGGATCACCTACGCGATCCCGCTTGCAATCGTTTACCTGCACGTGCGCCGGTTCGAGCGGAGGAGAAAATTCTGGGGGTTCGTCGGGGTGCACAAGAAAAATTTGCGAGAGAGCTTCATCTGGCTTTTCGCCCTGTGGGTTGTCTTCACAGGGATTTTGATAGCCTACTGGTGGGCGGCTACTCGAGCGACTGGGGTGGATGCGCAGGAGGAGGTGAGCAAACATTTTGAAGAGAACTTCCCAGACTGGTACTTCGGGTACATGTTTTTCGCATCGTTCGTACCCGTAGCGCTGGTGGAGGAGCTGATCTTCAGGGGCTTTACCCTTGACCGATTTCTGGCGAGGGGGCCTGCATTCGCGATCATTGCCAGCTCCCTCATGTTCTCATCCCTCCACCTTTGGTACGCCGGATTTGGGCCGGCGGTGGGGATGAGCCTCTACGGCGGGGTTTTCCTGCTCGCGGTGTACTGGGGGATCGTTTACTGGAAAACCCGCAACATCGTGGGGCTTGTGGTCTTCCACGGGCTGTACAACTTTACACTGTCCGCGAGCCACTTCTTCGGCGCTCAGGCGGAGGTCGTGATGAGCGCCGCGATGTTCGCTATAGGTGTGGTTTGCTTGGGGTACTTAATCATCAAGTACATAGGAGGGTTGTTCAGGGAAATCGAGGCCCTAGTTAAAGGGGTTGGAAAATCGCGGTCTAGCTCCCTTCGTTAGACAGAGAGGTACCGCCATACCACCCCGAGGATGGCCACAACCAGCACCACGGTTAGGACAGCGATCACCCAGAGCGGGAGCGCCGGTGGAGCTGGCACCGTCGGGAGCTGGGCTTGAGCGGTGACCGCAAATATCGAGAGCCCCGGGGCCTTCGCCGAGAAGTACACATAGTTTTCGTCTTCCCCTATTTTCTCGGTCGGCAGTTTGACCCAGTTCTCTTCGAACCTCTGCAGCTCCACCGTGTCAACATCATAGTTTTCGAGGCGCGTCTTTTCCAGCCTAAATTCAACAGACCCGGTCACAACATCTCTGGCCGTTAGGACTATGTAAGTCAACACCTCCTCTTCGGGCTCGGGCACTCCTGGGGGCGCCTCGGTCCCCTCGATGATCGATGGGATATCCGGGTTGGTTAGGGAAGTTTGGGCCGCGAGCGTGACCCCCGTAAGCGTTGGAAACTCGCGCCCGGTTATGTCAACCTCGACCGCTTCGCCTGGGCTAAGTCGCGGTCTGATGGGCTGGGTAATGGCAATCGCGTGATAGGGTGGGGCCTCTCGCTCGAACTGGTCGTAACTGTAGCTTTGGGTGGTGTAGCCCTCGAAGCCGGTCCAGCCAGTCATCGGGGCCCTGATTCCCATTATCTCCATCCAAGTCTGCTCCTCTTCACCTGGGTCAAGGAGCAAAATATGGACCTTGCATCTCTCCTTGATGTGGCTGCCGTAGATCTTCCAGCCATCAAACTTTAATTCAACCGTTTGCTTGCCTCTGTCGAGCTCTACCTCTTTGAACTCCCAGTCCACCATGTTGCCGCAAGACTCCATCGTTAAAAACGCCGCGAGCTGGAGCTTCTTCGCGGTTCTAACATCTAGTTCGGCCTTCACCACGAGGTGATCGTAGAGACCATCGCCGTCGGTATCGAGACCATAATCCGAGTGGGGTGGAGAGAACACGGCCGCTGGGGGCTGGAACTGGGTGTAAGAGTAAGCACTGGTGGTATGCTCGCCCGTGTCAAGCGGCTCCCAGTAAGTCAAATCCTCGGTGACCATCAAAGACACGGAGTAGGGGCCATTTTGTTTGGATTGATAGATGAGGGAGCCTGGGAGTCGGAGCTCGACGGTCTGGATGCCTTTGGTGAGGCTAACGCGTTTCACCGCCATCACGGGCGCCGCCGTAGTGAGGGCTTCTCTAGCGTAGATTTCCCCTGCATATGCTAATGATGTGAGAGTTGGCGTGATCACCGCCATCACGTAGTAGTCCCCGGTGATCTTGACATCAAGCTGGGCTTTAACGACCAAGTAGTTGTAGGCGTCGTCGCCGTCCGTGTCGAGAGCGTACTCAGAGTGGGGCGGCGAGAGCTCCACGGGCACAGGTCGGAAGTCCGTGTAGCTATAGGTTTTGGTGGCGTAGGTGTCCTCGCCTAGCCAGTTCCAGTTGTTGTCGCTCAGAGATAGTTGCACTTGGTAGGGGCCGTTCGTCCTGGACCTGCGGATCTTGGTACCCTCAAAACGGAGCTCGATCATCTGGATGCCAGCCGCCAGCTCTGCTTCAGTCCACGCGTGGCCGATGTACATGCCGTAAGAGTAAGGCATCTCTTCGTAACGGTTCTCATAGTAATAGAGTGGTTCGTAAGCGGGTGCGGTATGTAGCGAACCGCTCAAGCTATACTTCCCGGGGGTACGCACGTTCACCCTCACCTTTACCGCAAGGTAGTCGTGGAGGCCATCGCCGTCCGTGTCCAATCCCTCATCGGAGTGCGGGGGCGAGAATTCCGCCGATGGGGGCTGGAAGCTCGTGTAGGAGTAGGCGCCCGTGGTGTGAGTGCCATAATCTGAGGTCTCCCAGTCCCAAGAGTACGCGTAGCGCTCTTCGACGCGGGAGTGTGGGCCGTATATGTATAGCTCCACACTGTAGGGGCCGTTGATACCCGACTGGTGAATCCGCGCGCCATCAAACTTGAGCTCCACCGTCTGGGTGCCCTTGCTCAGCTCGGCCTCGGTCCAAGCGTGGCCGACATAATTTAAGCCTAAGCCATAGGGCGAGGGAAGCGAGGGAACCTCGTAACCTTCTTTATAGGTGGCATAAGCGGCACCACCGTAAAGGGAGCCGCTCACGCTGTAGGTCCCGGCTTGAGTGACATTCACTTTCACTTTAACCACAAGGTAGTTAGCGAGCCCGTCGCCATCGGTGTCTTTGAGCTCATCCGAGTGGGGTGGAGCCAGCAACACCGCTGGAGTCTGGAAGCTCGCGTAAGTGTAGGCCGAGGTCGTGTGAGTGCCGCTGTCGATCCACTCGTAATCTTTCTGGAGTGACACCTCAACCTGATAGGGTCCGTCCGTTTTTGACTTGCGGATATCTGAGCCCTTGAAGCGGAGCTCCATCGTCCGGCTGCCAGCAGCCAGCTCTGCTTCGGCCCACGCGTAGCTGATGTAAGTCCTTCCGCCATAGTAGTATTCCGGAACGTTCCCATACAAGATGCCCTCGGTGCTGTAAAGTGAGCCGCTCAGGCTGTACTTGCCGGCCTTGGCGACGTTGACGTTCACCTTCACGACCAAGTAATCGTAGAGCCCATCCCCATCAGCGTCCTCGCGCGTGTCGGAGTGTGGTGAAACCAGTATGGCCGCTGGGGGCTGGAAGCTCGTGTGAGCGTAAGTCGAAGTTGTGTGTTCACCATAGGTGTAGAATGTG
>DYFS01000006.1:18389-36850 GCA_020725055.1 Candidatus Hadarchaeum sp.
GGGCGCTGTCGCTGTGGGTTGTGAATTCCACCGCCGGTGGGGTGAAGCTCGTGTGGGCGTAAGCAGCTGTGATGTGGGTATTCTCGCCGAGCCATTTCCAGTCTGCATCATAAAGGGAGAAGCGCATGAGGTAGGGGCCACTCACGCCTGACTTGTAGATGTTGGTGCCCCCGAACTTGAGTTCCACCTTCTGGGAGCCCGTAGCGAGGGTTACGGCTCCAGATGAAGCATAAGTGACATAAGTGACGCCCGTGTTGTCATAGAGAAAACCGTATATATAAAAGCTCCCGGCGGTGACGACATTCAGATTAACGCTCGCGATGAGGTAGTCGTACAGGCCGTCGCCGTCGGTGTCTGAAACTGAGTCGGCGTGGGGTGGTGAAAACATTGCTAGCCCCTGAGCCGAAGCAACTGAAGCTAGAATGGTAAACCAAGATAAAACCATCGCTAGCGCCACAAACCCGCTAAGGGCTTTCCTCGCTGGTATATTTATCTAAACCCCACCTGTCCTCAGACCAAGTATGAATTGGTGTTAATACCCTATTAAACATATTCGGCGCGGGATTTGGTCTAGAACCCAACAGAAAATTACGTAAGTGCGGGTGCATCACCACGCGCTACCTTTAAAACCAGCGCACCCATAGAAACTCGAGGATGAGGATGAAAAACAAGTTTCTCGCGGACGAGCGCGGCGTCGAGCCAACCGCCATGAAGATAATGGCTGGCGTCATCCTGCTCGCAATCGGCCTTGGGATAGGCGTTGCAGTTTACCGCTCGGTTACCAAGGCCGTGCCCTGCTTTAGCGTCGATCTTTCGCCGACCGGTGCTACGGCCAGCCCGGGTGATGACAAGAATGTGCAAGTTACGGTTGGACGGTTGCTCGACTACGATAAGGTAGTCACCCTCAACGCGAGTTACGATTCAGCGTACGTGGAAAACGTTAGCTTCTCACCAGCTAGTAGCACCCCGAACTTCACCTCGACGATGACCATACGCGTGAAAGCCACAGCAAGCGTGGGCAAAACCACGGTAACGGTCAGGGGCACAGGCGCGGATGGTTCGTCCGCCAGCGCAGCGTATGAACTGACGGTAACGTAGGCTGTGAGGATGCCGGCGCTGCGGACGCTCGGGCTGGTTGTGCTAGCCGCGTTCGTCGTGAGTCTCGGCGTACTCGGCTACCGCTACGCCCGCGCACTCTTGAACGAGAGGGATGCACGTGGGGCTGCTTTGAAGGTAGACGCGGCGGTGCAGGCAGCGATATCCACGGGCAACCCGCAGACGGAAAACGTGAGCATCCCGGGGGGGTACACCATGCGCTTTGCCGAGAACCAAACCGTTGTTGATGGCTTCAGGGTGCCTGAAAGGGGTTATGTCATGAGGTTCGCCGACAACTGCCCGGAGCTCGGCGCCGGCGCCCACACCCTTTTGATAACTATTGAGGGCTCGAGGGTGGTGATTAAACGGATGTAACACAGATTTTCAAGGCGCTAATCACCTGCCTGCTCGTGATAACATTCGTGATTCTTGTCGTCTCCGCCTACAGGCAGTACCGCGCGTCGAGCGAGGCGGCGCTGTTGAGCGACGTCACCTCAAGCATCGCGACGCACCTAGTGCTCGAGGAACTCGTCTACGTCGACAGCGTTGGGAAGCCGAGTGCATACGTTATCGACCCTGTAAAGCTCGGCAGCCTGACCAAGTTCAAGCGCGGGGTAGGCGGGGAGAACTACGGGTTCCGGGTTTCTCTTTCCTACCGGTCAGGCATGGAGCACGTGCTTGGGCCTTACGGCACCGCGCCGCCCGCTGATAGGCCCAACTGCACGCTCGTGGTTGGGGCCGCCCTCTTCGAGAACAACCGCCTCCTGCCGGCGAAGTTCGAGGTGGTCGCGTGGCGCGCGTGAGGAGAAACTTTTGCCACACTTGTCGCGCATGTAGCGAGGACGAGCGGGGCGTGGCGGATATCCTGGCTATAGCTTTTATGTTCATCGTCCTCGTCTTTGCCGGGGTTTTGCTGCACTACTACTCGGTGACCCCCCTGCGAGCCGCCACCGACCGCCAGCTCTCGCTGAAGAGCGGCCACATCTACGGGGCGCTGGACAAGGCGCAGGTGGGTTCTTACACGCTCAGCTATCTGAGGGCAGCTGCCGAGAACCTCGTGCTCGCCCAGCCAACGGTGCCCGGCGACTACCTCCGCTCGCGGATGGATAACACCCTTGAGTACCTCCGCCCCTTGGAGTATGCGGTGGTGGTTTCCCTGACGCGCGAAAACGCTCAGCCCTGGGTGCTCGTTTGCCCCTCTGGTGCCGGGCAGCCAGCCGCGGAGCTCAAGCAGTTCACGCACCGCGGCGTCGTGTCGGTGACCAAAGCTGAAGCAGCTGGTGAGCGGGTGGTGTTGGTGCAGGTGGCTGTAACATTCTTCAGGCTCCCGTGAGGTGGTTGGATGGATGAAAGAGGTGCTGCACCGACGCTCGCGGTCTTCACCCTTTTTGTACTCCTGTGCTCGGCCGCGGCATTCGTGAGCTTCCAGGCGGGGCACCAGCGCCAGGTCTCGACCATCCAGCAGCTCATAGCTGTCGATGTCGCCCGCACGGCGGCTTTTACCATCGAGAGCGAGCTCAACCAAACCCTGCGCAGCGCGATCGCGACGGCGATGTACGAGGCCGGCGGGAGAGCTGAGAACAGGGAAAACGTGGAGCAGCGGGTTCGCGCGTACCTCAACGAGCGGATTGCCCTAGGGTGGAGCTACTCTAACATAGCGGTGAGCGTTCCACCGTGCGATGAGAACTCGCTGGTGCTCGAGTGGCCCGCTAACGGCAGCATCATTGCGCGCGGCCACCTCGCGGCTGAGGTGAGGCACGTGGGCGGCGCCGTGGTGAGCGGCATGAGCCTCAGCGTGGAAGCTACGCCGAGGTTCGAGCGCATACACCACGTGGCCGAACTGGTGAGGGAGGCGGCTAGGGGGGCCGAAAATCTCACGTGGCTGGAGCTAAAGCTGAATGAGAACTACGCTTGTGAGGGCCTAGAAATCGAGATCTGGGCTGACGCCGGCGGGGTTACCGTGGTGGTCCGTGACACCTTCGCGGCAAAGGTCGTTATAAGAGGATGAACCTGCCCCGGCCCCCCGCGAACTGGCCTTTCGTGGGCGGCAAAGCATAGGTTTAAAACCGCGCGCAAAAGTGTTTTTGGGGGTTGAATGCGCAAGCGAACGCCAAAGCAGATGCTCTTGGCCTATCTTGTGGGGCTGGGCATGGCTTGGTTTATTTTGCAAGGCGTAGCTTGGATGATTTTCCAGCAGTTTGGGTTGGCTGGCCACATCATATACATCCTCTGGCTCGGTGGGAGCGTTATCATCCTTTTCGCGAAGGACATAGCTGACATCATCTCCGCCAAGTTCAGAAAGCGCCTGATCCTCGAACACCCGCTTCTCGAGCACTGCCCATACTCGGCGCTCGTGGCTTACATCAGCCCCGTGATGTGGGTCTCTTTAATCGCCACCACAAACGCGGTCTTGGGCTTCTGCAAGGATATAGCGATGCTCAGGTAGCTAGCGCGTTGTTACTTCGCATCCCTGCTCGGTCACGATGACCGTGTGCTCCGCCTGTGCCACTGCCCCACCAGCCCGCTCCCTGAGCACGTGATACGGGTAAAGCGCCCCGACGCCGACCAGCTCCCGCAGTGTCAGCTCCAGCCTCAGCCTTGACATGCGCTTGGCCAGCCACCGCTCCGCAAATGGCAGGGCGCTGTAGGTGCGCTTGATGTCATTGAGGAGTTCCCGCGTCATCCGCATCCGCACGGGGCGATCGTGCAGGTAGCGGAAGATGTAAACTTGTGGCATATCCTCGACGAAGCCCGCACCGTCGGTTATGAAGGGCTCAAGCGCAACCACGTCGCCAACCTTCAACCTTTGCCCGGTCACCTCGCGAACGTTTGGCACAGTCAGGCCCGCGTGCAAGTCCCAGCGCGCCAGGGCATGGCCCGTGAGGTTCCGGATTGGCTTGAAGCCGGCCGCGGTAGCGACCTCCTCGACCACCCTGCCGATTTCGCCGGCGTCGACACCCGGCTTGACCGCCTTGATCGCCTCCTCGAGGGCGCGCTCGACCGTTTGCACCAGCTCGGCTTTCGCACCCGTCGCGGTGGTGAACGCGGTGTCAGCGATGTAGCCATCGAGGTGCGCGCCGATGTCCACCTTTACGAGATCCCCCTCTTCGACTTGCGCATCGTCGTCCGCCGGGGGGCTGTAGTGGGCTGCGGTTTCATTCACCGAGACGTTGCAGGGGAAAGCCGGCTTGGCGCCCCTCTGACGAATCGCATCCTCGACCGCCTCGGCTATCGTGAGGAGGGCCTCACCTGGCCTGACGAGCGGGCGCACATGCTCGCGCACCTCCGCCACGAGTTTGCCAACCCTGCGGTAGGCTTGAAGCTCCTCGTCGGTCAGCACGCGATCACCCCAACAAAAGCTGTTTAATGCGGCGGGTAAATTAAAGTTGATGCTGATGCGCGACACCTTCCTGACCGAGGCGCAGGCGCGGGTGCTTGAGCTTAGGGCAAAGGGACTGAACCAGGCGGAGATAGCGCGTAGGCTACGGACCTCGCGTGCGAACGTCTGCATCCTCGAACGCAGGGCGAAAGAGAACATCGCGCGGGCCGAACGGACGCTCAAGCTCGCCGCGAGGCTGCGCGCGCCGGTCGTGCTCGAGATGAAGGTGGGCGATGATATCCTCGCGGCGCCGAAACGGCTGTTCAAGGCTGCCGATGCCGCAAAGCTCAAGGTCAATCTCAGCACGCCAGAGATGATAGCTAAGATCCGGGAGGTGGCTGGGGACAAACTTCACGGCCGTTCGGTGGTCAAAAGATTTAATCTGGCCCTAACTGCCGACGGCGCCCTGCTCGTCTATTGATTGCCGGGCATGAATTTTGCTAAACTCACCTGTTTTTCTCGCGCGTAGCGGAGGTCCTCCCCCCTGTAGCCGAGAACCTCCATAATCCGCATCACCGCCGGCAGCACCTGGTGCTCGACGTAGTAGTCAGCATCGTACTCCTTTCCCTTGAAATCCTCCACGGGTACCGCTCGCTCGCTTATGCTTCCCGGGCCCTTCGCCTCGATGTACGCGATCATCATCCCAGGCTCGATCTCGTAACCAAGTTCTCTCAAGCGCTTGGCTGCGATGACATGGGGGCCAATCGCCCGGTAGCTCTCAATCGGCATCTTGAGCTGGGTGTATATCACGAGGTCATCCAAGTCCACGCGGCCCTCCAATACGTCGCGAGTAGTTTTGCGTATGATTTCAGCTGCTTTTTTTGGAGAGCCGTCCTTGAGGATGGCCTTGAGCACCTCCTCTTGGGTCCGCTTCGCAAGCGCTGCCCAGTCACGGCGGACGAACTCAAGACCTTTAACCACCATCCGCCCTTCCTCGTCGATCATGGCGTAGCGCTTCTTTGTGATGAAGACCCCCCGCGGATAGAATCCCTCAAGTTCAAGCTCGATGACGCCGGGGAGGCTCTCGTTCACTTGCTTCAAAAATCGTTGGGCTTCATCTCGGCCCTTACCATTAAGCTTGCACATGAGCGAATCCGTGTCCCCGTAAATCACTTCCAAGCCAAAATCACTCGCCATATCGATAGTTTTGTGGATGTAGTGGCGACCGAAGCTTGTGATGCTCTCGGCGCACTGCTTGAAGTACCACCGGGCTCGTGGGTAGCCAAGCATCCCATAAAAACTGTTACTTATAATTTTGAGCGCCGTTTGTCGTGCATCAAGCGAGCGATACTCTCTAGTTCCATGCTTGTGTCGTTTGAGTTCCGCCTTGAGCTTTGCCCTCACCTCGATGAGCCGTCTGAGGAGCTCCGGGATGAATCCTTTCTGTTTTTTGCAGAAGTGGTAACCCAGCTCGGGCACCCGAGTCGCCTCGCTCGGCTTGCAACATTTACAGTTGAAAGTGGAAGGATCAATTCCGTGCGAGACTATGATTGACGGGTACAGCGAGCGAAAATCAAACACTACTAGGTCTTCATGCAACCCCTTAACTGGCTCCATCACGTAGGCCCCCACGTATGTCTCCTCCAGCCGCTCCTCGAACTCCTCGCCCACGGGCCTGGCTGGCACGAGCTCGTTCCGCCTGTGGGCCTCGGCGATGAGCAGCCATTCCACCAGCTGCCCGGGGGTCATGCGGCTGACGTCGAAGAGGGCCTGCCCGACCACGCGGGTGAGCTCCGTGAAGAGCGGGAGCAGCTCGAGGCCCAGCTCCAAGGTAGAGTCGGCATCTGACATCGAGTACTCAAGCAGTTTTCGCCCGAGCTCCCCTCCGCGCTCCCAAGCCCTGACCATCTCTGTGAACTCGAAATCAGGCTTCTCCTTCCCGAGCATGTGACGGTAGACGTCCTCGAGGGTGTAGTGGATGAGCCTTATCGTCCCTATCGTGGCGAGGAAGTCCACCATCGCGTAAACGTCCGCATGCACCCGCCCCCGCACCCTCGCTGCCGTGGCCAACCGCCGCTTCCGCGTGATCACCTCTGACCCATCCCTCCCGAGGTCGAGCTTGAGCCTCAGCTGCTTTGCCCTCTCACGGAGGTAGGGAAAGTCGAAGAGGTCCGTGTTGTAGCCGAGCAGGATGTCCACGTCTCGCTCCTTTACCAGCTCGACGAACCGCTTGAGCATCTCGCGCTCACTGCCCACAACCTCGACGTACCCCAGCCCGGCTTTCAGATCCCTCCAAGTTATGACTTTGCGGAGCCCGCGGTTGTCCGCCAAACTTACCATCAAGATTGGATCTTTGTCGGACCTAGGTGAGCCGGTGGGATTGTAGACCTCGATGTCGAAGCTCATAACGTTCAAATCGACCTCCGGCGCCTCTGTTGGGGCTGGAAGCTTGTCTAGAAACACCATTTTCACGCCATCTTTTTCGACAACATCTCCGCTGAAGTTGATGCCGCCCATTGGCACCAAGCCTCTGTCGACGAGGTAGCGCCTCGCCGGTGGAATGTCGAATTCATAGATTTCTTTGACCCCGCGGATGCTGCGCATGGCGTGCCTCAGCGGGGCCATGTCTTTTGGGTGATTGAAAGTCACTTTGATTACCTTAACTTCTCGACCCAGAAAAGTCCGATCCACAAGTTTGACCGATTCTGGTTTAAGGGTGCGGTCATTTTCACGTATTTGGAGTCTGCTTATCGCCTTCGCAGCCCTTGCCGGCTCATCGGCAACAACGTATAGATATGGTTTAAAACTCTGATCAACAGCGACGAATGTTCCCTTTTCACACTTTATGAACAACCTTATGCAGGGTTTCTTTTCCTCCTCCGTATAATCGCTGTCGAGCAACAGGCCTTCCAAGTACCCACCTAATTACAAATCGCTGGGTGTTCAAATAAGGTTAGACCCTAAAAACGAATGGCCGGAACTTCGACCCTTCTGCCTACTTTCTCTGCGAACTTCGGAATCTCGACCACTTCCGTTATTCGCTGCTTTTTCGCGTCGGGGCCTTTTTCCCGCAGTCGCTGCCTCACGCCTTGCTTCCAGGCGCTTTTCCGCGGCCTTCCCTGGTTTTTCGCCCGGGTTTTTCCGCGGCTCCCCGTTGTCCGTAGACTTCGGTTCGGCCACCTCTGCAGGCTTCCATTCCGGCCAAACTATTGATTGCCGGTGCTCTATAAATAGTTTATTTATGATTTTTGAGATATTTCAAAGCAGGAAATATCCGAACACCGCAGAATGCGCCTCCACCCAACGCTAGGCGCTCTTCCACATGAGTTGAAGGGGATACTTCCGGTGGGGCTTGAACTTTTTGGCCGGGACCTCATCGCCGAGCAACATTATCGCCCCAGCACTCGGGGCCCCGAGGTGGTGGAGGTAGCCCACGCTCGCTGGATCGAAACCCATTTTATACGCACAAAAGACATCGCACTCCAAGGGGTTGCCTGCCACCGCGATGTTCCATTCGACCGGTTCCCCGCCCACCGGGCCGTTCCCCTGCATCCCGACGAATCCATCGATGATACCGAGCCTCGGCATGACAAACTTCAACACGGCAACGATGTTCCTGTGTATGACCCTTGCGCCGTATACGTACTGGGCCTGCTCAACTTCAGTCGAGGAGTAGAGCCTGCTCAACCGCTTAAACCTCGAGAGGAGCGAGGCGAGCCTCCTGAGCGGCGCCGCCCCCATCACCCTGCCGAACGTGGGCGAGTAACCGTGGACGAGCCCCTTGTCTTTAGGGTACACCAAGCCCAACATGTTCTTGAGCGTGAGGGTGACAATCGCGTGGTCGTGGGTCTTCGGTAGGGCGAGAGAAACAACATCGTACCGCCTCGCGTACCTCGAAACCCTGACTTTGACCCTGCGCCCGTCGATGAGCTCGAACTCCACCGAGCTGTCCCATTCGTCGGTTCGGTTCAGGTCGATGAGCTCGACGCCGTACTCCCGCGCGAGCTCGCGGTATCCTAGCATTGAGTAGAGCTCGCTTGTGTCGATGCCGCTCCCCTCGGCTATGCAGGCGATGTCCAAGCTGTCGAGCACCGCGCGAACAGCGTCGACGTGGCTCGCCGCGAGGCCACCCGCGACCAAGTTTGGCTTGAGCAGGAGCTTCCCCTTTGGCTTATCATCGAGTCGCCGCAAAGCTGTAGTAATGTTTTTGTATCTGCCGAGGCCAACACTTGTTGCGATCATTAGCTACTCCCAATAAAAATTCAGCTTACGTGCATATTTAGCTCTCGCGCGACGTGGTGTCACAGGTGTGACATGTATCGAAGGTTGGTGTGAGCAGCCCAATCATCTGTTTCTGTACTGTCACAGGTGTGACAAGTACACCGTCCGCTTCCCCAATACCAACACCTTCCCGCCAGCCAAGCCGATCGAATCAGCGATGCCTCACATGCCAGCTTGCATCTCTTTAAAACATCCAGCGGGCCCAGGTCTCAACGGCTTGGTCTCCCACGCTTGGGGAGGTGCTTTATCGTGAAATCCAATCCCAGCGCCCGGAGCTTCTTGGGTGCTGGCAAGCCAGTTTTGGGGTCCCACCCGCGCAGGCGATAGTACTCGTCAAGCATGTAGTCGAGTTCCACGACGTGCCCCTTCGGCGGCCCTTCGGGCGATGGTTCCTTGAGCAGGCGTTCGGGCAGGGTATCATCCCTGCGCCTTATCCCGTGGCGGACGTTAAACATCCGGTTGAGGTTGACGATGCGCTCACCTGTGCGTCTGAGCTCCCGCTCGGTCAGCCCCATGCCGGTGGTGGCGTTTAGCGCCCGCAGCACATCGCGGTAGTAGAACGTGGGGGGGATCATTGTGCCATACTTGCAGACACCGACCGACTCGACGACGACCGCGAAATCTTCGCACTCCTTGACCATCAGGCCCTTATACCTCGGGTTGAGCTTCTCGCCGATCTCTGGCAGGTAGCGCGCGCCAAAGCGCTCCTTAATCGCCTTCTCGAACCCGACCTCGTCCAGCACCGGGAAAGCGTAGAGGTGGTCGGCGCCGCGTGCAGCTGTCGCATTTCCCAGGCCCATCGACTTCTGCGCCCTTCCATCCTGCCCAGCGATCTCCTGCTTTTTGATGGCCATCACATATTTTTTAGAACCACGGCCGATCTTCTGGGCAGCGCGGTAGCTCCCTTCGGCAAGCAGATCCCCGAAACCCTCCCGGAAGGCGATCATCCCGACGAGCTTCACCATCGCCTCATGATTTCCGAACTTCAGTTCGATGCCGCCCGTTTCCTCGTCCGTCAAGATGCCGCGCTCGTAGCACTCCATCGCCCAAGCTATGGTCCCCCCTAGGCTGCACGTGTCGATGCCGTAGCGGTTGCAGAGGTGGTGAGCGTAGAGGATGGATTCGACGTTGGAGATGCCGCACTTTGACCCCACGCACGAGAGCGTCTCGTACTCCGGGCTGCCCCCGATGTACGCGTAGGGGCCCGCCGGCACGCACGTGTACCTGCCACAGCGCTGCAGGCACGCGAAGTCGGCGCGTGGCTTGACGAGGTACTTGCGCCTTATCAGCTTCCCTCCTATCTCCTCGGCGTGCTCGAAAACCCCCGTCTCATAATTCCGCGTGGGCAGGCGCCCTATCTCGTTCATGAGCTCGACGAGGCTTGGAGTGCCGTAGTCAGCTCTCCCCTGGGTGAAAGGGTCCGCGAGCATCTTCACACGGAGCTCGTCCATCAACTCCATGTATCCTCTATCATCGGCGATTGGGATGTCCTTGCTCCCGCGCACCGCGATGGCTTTCAGGCGCTTGCTCCCCATCACCGCCCCCATCCCGGTTCGAGCCGCCGCGCGATCAAGGTCGTTCATGACCGCGGCGAATCGGACGAGGTTCTCCCCGGCTTGGCCGATGTACAGCATCTTGGTGCACCATCCATCGCCCACCTCCTCCCTGAGCATCTCATCCGCCTCGTAGACGTCTTTACCCCACAGGCCGCGGGCGCTGCGAATTTCAACCCTGCCATCATCGATCCAGAGGTAGACGGGCTTGGGCGAGCGGCCCCGCACGATGATCGCGTCAAACCCTGCGAACTTGAGCTCGGCCCCCCAGTGACCGGCCGCATGCGCCTCCCCCCAGATATCCGTCAGGGGGGACTTCGCAGCAACGACGTGGCGGGATGCCTGGGGAAAAAGCGTGCCGGTGAGGGGGCCCGTCGCAATGATCAGAACATTTTCCGGCCCAAGCGGCCTCGTGCGCGGACCTATTTCATCGTAAAGCACGCGCGAGCAAAAGCCAGCGCCCCCCAAGTACCCCCTGACGAGGACCGCATCTAACGGCTTGGGAATCGCCTTCAAGCGGGTCAAATCAACCTCGAGGACTTGGCCAGCATAGCCACAGTACTTGAACACCCCATCACCTCGGCGTTTGCACGCACTCGAGCATGACGGGCTTCCAGCGATTGACTAAATCGAGCCGCTTCTGGTCTGCGATTTTTTCGGACGTTGCAACCGATAAAGCGCCCGTTGGACACCGGGGCACGCAAACCTTGCACAGGTCGCACTTTATCGCCTTCTTGCTCTCCAGGTGCAACCAAATCGCCCCGAATGGGCAGGCCTCAACGCACGCGCCACAACCCATGCACTTGGTCAAGTCAACGGTGACGAGGTCGAGCTTTATGCTCCGCGTTATCGCGTCCGCAGGGCAGACCTTTGCGCACGGCGGATCCGCGCATTGGTGGCAGGCTACAGGTTTATCGATGGCGGGTTCGGCGCGCACCACGCGAAGGCGCGCCTTTTTTGGATTCAGCGCGCGCTCGTGGAAAAGGGCGCAGTACAGCTCACAAATCCTACAGCCGGTGCATTTGATCGGATCCCCGTACAGGTAAGGCATGCGTCACCCCCAGACGCCTTCACCATTTGCCTATTTATTTCATGCGCTTAGCTGGCCGCGGGCTTCTTGCGAGAACCACTGATCCCAAACTCTTTTTGGGGGCAAGGCGACTGTGCAATGGTGTCAAGATGTTCGTCGAGGCGCTCAAGTGCCTGAGATGCGGCCGCGAGCACACCCCAGCGAAAAACCTGTACGTTTGCAAGCGTTGCGGGGGGAAGCTCGAAATCCGCTACGATTACGATGCCATCTCCAGAAGGGTTGACAAGAGGGTACTTGCAAAGCGCCGACCGGGTGTGTGGAAATACCTTGAGCTTCTGCCCATCGCTGACAGAAAAAATATCGTGACGCTCGGCGAGGGGGGGACTCCGCTCCTCGAGGCAAAAAATCTGGCCCGCGAGCTCAGGCTCAAGCACCTCCTCCTCAAGGATGAAACGCGAAATCCAACCGCATCGTTCAAAGATCGCCCAATGAGTGTGGGGATTTCCAAGGCGCGCGAGTTCGGCGCCAGGACCGTCGTTTCGGCCTCGAGTGGGAATGCCGCCATCGCTCTCTCAGCCTATGCGGC
Organism: Candidatus Hadarchaeum sp.; assembly: GCA_020725055.1. Classification (GTDB taxonomy): domain Archaea; phylum Hadarchaeota; class Hadarchaeia; order Hadarchaeales; family Hadarchaeaceae; genus DYFS01. Next base: position 30,254 of record DYFS01000006.1, read on the forward strand.
GAAGGCTGGGATCGAGTGCTACACATTCGTCCCCGCTGGGGCACCGCTGAGCAAGCTCGCCCAGTTGCTGATGCACGGGGCCCGCGTGGTCAGGGCAAAGGCTAGAGGGGAAGGAGACCCAACCTACAAGCTCATGCGCGAGGCTTGGAAAAAGTTTGGGTGGCACCCGATACCCAGCGCGGGCGCCTTCAACCCCTACCAACCCGAGGGGTCGAAGACGATGTCGTACGAGATTTGCGAGCAGCTCGGTTGGCAGGTGCCCGATTGGGTGGTGGTTCCCACCGGCGCTGGAACCCTGCTCTCGTACAACGCCAGAGGCTACTCCGATTTCGAGCAACTCGGCCTCATCGGTGGGGTGCCGCGTTTGGCAGCGATTCAATCAGAGGGCTGTGCCCCGCTCACCAGGGGCTTTAAGGAAAAAACCCTCTCTCATGAAATCCCGACGTGGCCGAATCCAAAGACCGTCGCTGGCGGCTTGGTGGACCCCTACCCATGGGATGCAGATACCGCTATTCCGGCGATCGAGCTGTCAAATGGCACTGCCGAGGCGGTGAGCGACGCTGAAATCCTCGAGGCCGAGAAGCTGCTGGCGAAGCACGAGGGTGTTTTTGCTGAGCCTTCCGGGGCCGCGGGTCTGGCTGGGCTCAGGAAGCTGCTCGATGCCGGTGCCATCGATCGATCGGATGTGGTCGTCGTCGAGGTGACCGGCGGTGGGCTGAAAGACGTGGCGGTGGCGATGCGACTCGTCAAGGAGCCCCAGGTAATCGAGCCGGAGCTCGGGCGATTGAAAAAGCTCATCTGGGCCGTGCGATGAGTTTCGGTGCTTGAAATGGGGAAAAGGAAGGTCGGGGCGAAAGACATCGCCATAATTTCTTCGGCTTTATTTTTGCTCGCGTGCTCGATCTTCCTCCTCGTGAAGGTGCTGCGGGAGCCCGGATACAAGTACGAAATTGCTTACCCGGAGAACCCCCAGCGGTACGTTCAGCCGGAAAATTCAGCGGTTCAGTCGCTCGCGGGGCAGCTGGGCACCGTGGAGGATTGCTACTACTGGGTGGCCCGAAACATCAAGTACGTCCCAGACTACAGCTTGGGGGTATCCGAGTACTGGCAGTACCCGAGCCAGACGATCCAGAGGAGGAAAGGCGATTGCGAGGATTTCGCCATCCTGTTGTGCAGCTTGATCAGGGCGAATGGTACACCGGCCGAAGACATCAGGGTGGTAGCGGGTCTGGTGCCAAGCGATGGTGAAATTGCCGGGCACGCCTGGGTGGAGCTCAGGTACCTGGGGAGGTGGTTGCCGCTCGAATCTGCTACGAGGGGGCGACGAGCGCTTCCCTTCGATTATTTCTTGACCAACGCTCATCCAGAGCACAAGCGGCTATACTGGTTCAACGACGTCTACTACGAAAATTTCGCCTAGCTGCCCGGCAAGCGGATTGTCGTTGAGGTCGAGGAATGAATTTATCTTCTTTTGCGGCATGACCATTGCCATTACTGCATCCTGCATGTGCAGCCAGTTTCTGTTGTTTCAAACAATGGTTTTTATAGATAGTGGAATGACAAAAAATTGAGGTTGGCAATGAAACAAAGAATTATAGTTGGCGCGCCTCAGAACTACACTATGACTTTTTCTGGCGAGTGGGAGAAAACATACTCCGCCGCAGTATATTTCCTAACTCCCGCTCCCCTACCTCCGCCGTAAAAAAGTCTGGTGAGATTGATGAAGTACAAAGTTTTGCTGGCTCATTTGGGCGTGAACTCTGGCTTGGGGGCAGACGGATGAAAACTGGGGCAATAACAGCAGCAATCGTGATAGCGATAGTCATTGTTGCAGGGGTCGGCTATTATCTCTTAACAAGGAGGGAAGTAGGGCCGATCACCAAGAGCCCCGAGGAAATGGCGTTGAAGTCAACCGATGCGCCATCAGGATGGTTGAAAGGCGAGTCAACAACGTGGCTTTCTTTGGATGTCGTAGCCCAGCATTTCGGGACGTCGGTTAGTAACATGCAGAGCTGGGGGTACGATCGCGGAGTCCAACAGGTGTTTATTGGCGACAATAAATCTAACCTCTGGTCTGGGGTGCTTAGATTTTCGAATGTAGATGGGGCGAGCAAAGCGTTCTCTCAACTTAGAACCGTTTACAACCCAGAACGCGAAAACACCATACCTCAAAAAATCGGTGATGAGTGCGCGGGGTACACCGAAACGGTGGAATATTCAACACACGTAATCATTTTCCGAAAGGCGAACGTCGTCGCAATAGTTTCGACTTTTGGGCCTACTTGGATGTTTTCGTTCGACGACACGATTGCATATGCCAAAATTGTGGAAGGCAGAATACAGTAATCAGGCTTCTCGGAGCATTTTGTTTTCAATTAGCGGACTATGGCATGACCATTGCCATTATCGCTTTCTGCGCGTGCAGTCGGTTCTCGGCTTCTTCAAAGTATAGGGAGCGCTTGTAGCTGTCAAGAACCTCGTCAGTTACCTCTTGTCCTCTATCGGCCGGCCCGCAGTGCATGTAGTATGCCTTGTTCGTCACGTCGAGCAGTTCATCCGTCGTAATCCAGTCCTTGAACTTCGCCTGGTAGGCTGAGGCCCCGTCCTTGTCGACGGTTTTGCTGTACGGTGGCACGAACTGCTTCGGCGACCAGGCCTTCGGGTAGACGAAGTCCGCACCCTCAAAAGCCTCCTTCATATCATAAGAAATCTTAAAACTCCCACCGTAGCGGTTGGCGTTTTCTTTTGCAGCTTTTATCACGCCGTCCTCGAGTTCGAAGCCCTTGGGGTGAGCGAGCACGACGTCCATGCCGAATTGAGTGGTTATCAGGACCTCGCTCTGGGGGACAGCCAGCGGCTTCAGACCCCCTGAGTAGGCGTATGAGACCACAAATTTCTTGCCCTGGAGCTTGGGTTGCACCTCCCTAGCCGCTTGGATGTCGGCGAGCGCCTGAAATGGGTGGTAGAGATCGTCCTCCATGTTGAGCACTGGGACATCACCCCAGCGCGCGAATTCCTCTATCACTCGATGCCCTCGCCCGATTGTCCACTTCGCAGCGTCGCCGTAGATTCGAATCGCTATAGCGTTGCCGTAGCGGCTGAGTACCCTGGAAACATCTGAGATGGCCTCGGTCGCGTATGGAACCATGTCCTCGGGGAGCGTTGGGGTGTAGAGGTCCTGGGGGCTGAGGAAGTGCGCATGGCCCCCCAGCTGATAGATGCCCGCCTCGAAGGAGTTTCTCGTCCTCAGGGAGCGGTTGTAGAAAATCATGAACAGGGTTCTTCCCGGCAGGTAAGTGGTGGGTTTACCCGCCCTGAACTTTTTCTTTAAATCATCCGCCGCATCCAAAATTTGCTTGACTTGTTTTTGGCTGAAGTCTTGAGTGTTGAGAAAATCTTTGCCTTTGAGTGCACCCACGTAACTTGGCACAGCCATGAATACCCCTTCTACAAACGTCAATTACAAAATTTAAGGCTTGGGGTCTCCGAATCTAATTTTTACATATGTAAAGCAAAACTTTAATAAAGTAAATCGACCAATGCGATTGGACTGGTGAAAAAATGCGGCTCCTCGTCCTCAAAAACAAGTGTACCGGCTGCAGGATCTGTGAGCTCACTTGCTCGCTGAAACACGAAGGCGTTTGCAACCCAGACAAATCTAGAATCAAGGTGGAGCGGCGCTCGGTGGCTCTCGACATCCCGGCCGTCTGCATCCAGTGCGATAGGAGGTTTTGCGTCGCCGCATGCCCATTGGGCGCGCTCAGCATCGCCGAGAACGGAGCGATTCATGTTGACGAGGGCCTTTGCACCGCCTGCGGGTTGTGCCAGACCGCCTGCCCGTTCGACGCGATAAGCATGCACCCATCGAAGCACGTGGCGATGATCTGTGACCTCTGCGGCGGGGACCCGCAGTGCGTCAAATACTGCACGCTTGGGGCGCTGAAGGTGGGCTAGGTGCACGGCTACGGCGGGAAGCTCCTGTATGTCAACCTGACACTGGGAGAAGTTGAAAAACGCGAGCTGACTGAGGAATTCGCGCAAAAGTACATAGGGGGAAACGGCTTCGGGGCGAGGCTACTCTACGACAACGTTCGAACCGGCACCGACCCGCTTTCGCCCGAGAATTGCCTGATCCTAGCGCCGGGGGCGTTCTGCGGCACCCCGGTACCGGAGGCGTCGAAAACCGGCTTTTATGCCAAGTCACCCTTGACGGGTGCGTTTGGAGAGGCGATGGCGGGCAGCAGCATAGGAGCTGAGCTCAAGTTCGCTGGTTACGACGCACTCCTTGTGCGCGGTAAGGCGAAGGGGTGGTCCTACCTGTGGATCGATGATGATGAGGTAAGCGTGAGGGACGCCTCTGGTATGCTCGGCATCACGACATCCGACGCGCTCGAAGCTATCCGTGAGGAGCTCGACGACCCCGGGGTGATGGTTGCGTGCATCGGACCAGCCGGGGAGAACCTGGTGAAAATCGCATGTATCGAGTCCGACTTCCGCCAGTTCGGGCGCACCGGCCTAGGCGCGGTGATGGGGAGCAAGCGCCTGAAAGCCATCGCGGTGCGCGGGACGGGCGACCTCAAGCTGGCTAACCCGAAGCTGATGGAGAAGCTGCTGGCCGAGTGGTACGGCACGATCTCTACCCACCCCCACGCCATCGCCGACATCAAGTACGGCACGGGGGAGTTCATCAGCACGGTCAACGAGGTCCACGGTACCTTCCCGACGCGCAACTGGCAGGACTCGGTGTTCGAGGGTCACCGCACGATAGCGCCGCAGTACTGGGTTCCGAAGTACTCGGTCAAAACCAAGGCCTGCTACGCGTGCATCAAGCCGTGCGGCAAGGTCTTCGTGATAAAGGAGGGGCGGTACGCGGGGACGGTTGTCGACGGGCCGGAGTTCGAGACCCAGTACTCGCTCGGGGGCTGCGTCGGCAACCCAGATCCTGAGGTCCTCGCGAAGGCAAACGAGCTCTGCGATGAGCTTGGACTCGACACGATATCCGCGGGCGTCGCCATAGGGTGGGCGATGGAGTGCTACGAGCGCGGGCTGCTGACCCCGAAGGATACGGATGGGGTAAAGCTGAACTTTGGGGATGGGGACGCGATCCTCAAAACGCTGGAGCTGATCGCCTATCGCAGGGGCGTGGGCGACCTGCTCGCCGATGGGGTGCGCGAGGCCTCCAGGCGGCTCGGGAGGGGGTCTGAGGCGTTCGCGGTGCACGTGAAGGGCCTGGAGCCACCGGCGTACGACGCGCGGGGGTTGAAGGGCATGGGGCTTGCGTTTGCCTCCTCGACGCGCGGCGCCTGCCACCTGCGTTCGTGCGCGTATGCGGCCGAGCTCAGCGGGGGGTGGTGGAAGTTCAAGCGCGTCGATAGGCTCTCAGCCGGGGGTAAAGCGTACGTCGCCACTGTAGAAAACGTCATGACGCTCTACGACATCGTCGGCATCTGCAAGTTCTCCCGCCACTTCTACTTCGTGGAGGAGCTGCCTGATTTCTTCAAGGCTGTGCAGGGATTCACCCTCAAGTCCAAGGAGTTGCTGAAGCTCGGGGAACGCGCCTGGAACCTCGAGAAGGCATTTAACGTGCGCGAGGGGCTCGACCGGAGGCACGACACCCTTCCCCCGCGGCTGATGAACGAGCCAATCCGGGAGGGATCCTCGAAGGGCAGCGTCATCACGCGCGAGGAGCTCGACCGCATGCTCAACGACTACTACGCCGCCCGGGGGTGGGACAGAAACGGTATCCCAACGCGCGCGAAGCTGGAGGAGCTCGGGCTTAAAGACATCGCAGATGATTTGAAGTTAGGGTAACAAATGCAATCAAGCCCGAGCTTGGGACGGCATGGAGAACTCTGGCTGGGGCGAGACCGGGCCTTTCAGTGTGGGGATGATTTAAAATGAGAGGCGACAAAATAGGAGGAGGCCGAGGATGAGGGAAGCGGTGTTGGTTGGGCTGGTAGTAGTTCTGGTGGTAGGGGCTTTTGCAGGATATTGGATTTTTAAAAGCATCCAGACAAATGAAATTCCGGCATTGGCATAAATTAGATAGTTTAATGAAAAAGGATTCATTTAGAGCTTTTTTTGTGGAAAATGAGGCTAAATCTAGCTCCTTTTGGTTAAGTGATGTAAACTAGTACAGTACCGAATTTTCCTATGGATACCACCACGTTGCGCTGGGCGAGCCTATTAAAACGTAAAAAGCAAGAATCATCAAAACTCTCCAAGACTTGCTCTCCATTCCTCGTGTGGTAAACCAAGCTGCCAGTAATAGGAGAGCTTTCTGACCGAGAAAAATGAGCGGCCCAACAAAATCGACCCAATACCCACCCAATTCAATTAACCTGTTGCCGATTAAGCTCATAGGTCCTGCAGTAGGTCCAAATACCAACGCTCCAAGTAGGTGCATCCTAAAGCTGAGGGGAGCGCCGACAGGTTTGAAAGGTGCTTCACTACGCCACAGAATAAAGCGATACACCAAAAGATAATTCAACATGAACAAACCGACGTATGCCAGCCTTGCCCCAACATCTTTCCAGATCTTCATCTTCTTCGCTAGCCACCAAGAAATCCCCACCGCAAAGAATGGACCTACATAGC
>DYFS01000007.1 GCA_020725055.1 Candidatus Hadarchaeum sp.
GCAAAAACGCTATCTCGGGAATTCAAATCCCGGCCAGGGCGCCAGTTTTTTGCACGAAAGCCTTAAAAGACATAGCGTTGATTTTAAATAACGAAAGACATAAAAATGATGAATTTTCAGCCGCGTTTTCCACCGGTGGGGGGCCCGTAGCGCAGTCTGGTCAGCGCACCGGCCTTTTAAGCCGGGAGTCGCGGGTTCGAATCCCGCCGGGCCCGTTGGGCGGCGGGCGCGGCTGAGGCGCGGGGGGGGAAGCGGTGGTCGAGCTCGACGTTCGCAGGCATGTGCTCGTGCCGAAGCATGAGATTTTACCGGCTGAGCAGGCAAAAGAAGTTCTTGAGAAATACAGGGTAACGCCGCACCAGCTTCCGTTGATCAAGGCATCTGACCCGGTTGCAAAGGCAATAGGGGCGAAGCCTGGCCAAATCCTAAGGATCACCCGCGATAGCCCGACCGCAGGCAGGGCAACAGCCTACAGGTACGTGGTGGAGGGATAGCTTGCAGGACACGTGGCCGCTATTTGAAGCATTTTTCAGGGAAAAGGGACTCGTGCGCCAGCACCTCGATTCCTACAACAACTTCATCGAGCACGAGCTGCAGAAGATAATAGATGAGATAGGTAAAATCGATTTGGACATCGAGGGGCGGGAGGTAAGGTTTGGGCGCATCAGGGTAGGCGAGCCTCACGTTCGCGAGGCAGATGGGTCGGCCTCACACATCATGCCGAATGAGGCGAGGCTGCGCAACCTCTCCTACTCGGCGCCGATCTACCTGGAGATGATCGCGGCCGAGCGCGGGCAGGAGCGCCAGCCGGTCGAGGTTTACATAGGCGAGATGCCCGTGATGCTGAAGTCAAAGCTCTGCAGGCTCAACGGGCTAAACGAGGATAAACTGATTGAGGCATGCGAGGACCCGCTGGACCCGGGGGGGTACTTCATAGTCAACGGCTCGGAGCGCGTGATCGTTACCCAAGAGGACCTCGCCTCAAATGCCATCCTCATCGAGCGGGACGAGCGTATGGCAACGGAGGTTGCGAAGGTGTTCTCGACGCACCGCGGCTTCAGGGCGCTGGTCATAGTTGAGCGCAAGAAGGATGGAATTATAGAGGTTTCATTCCCCGCCGTCCCAGGGCACCTGCCGTTCGTTGTGCTGATGCGGGCCCTCGGGCTCGAGAGCGACAAGGAGATAGTCGGCGTCGTCTCCGATGACCCAGAAATGATCAAGGAGATGTTTGAAAACCTGCAGGTGGCAGCCGAGGTGAAGACGAGGATGGACGCCCTCGACGTCATCGGCAAGAGGGTGGCAATCGGGCAGGCGGTGGATTATCGTCTGCAACGCGCCCAAGAGGTGTTGGACAAATACCTCCTTCCGCACATCGGCTCACGCCAGACCGATCGGATCCACAAAGCCCACTACCTCGGGCGGATGGCCGAGCGGGTGATAGAACTCGCGCTCGCGCATCGCGATGTTGATGACAAGGACCACTACGCGAAGAAGCGCTTGAAGCTTGCGGGGGACCTGCTCGAGAACGTTTTCAGGCTGGCGTTCATCAACCTGACAAGGGACATAAAATACCAGCTCGAGCGGGCCCACGCGCGAGGCCGCGAACCAAACGTTAGGACCTCGGCCCGCGCTGATGTGCTCACCGAGCGGATCAGGCACGCGCTGGCGACCGGGAACTGGCCTGGGGGGAGGACCGGAGTCAGCCAGCTCTTGGACCGCACGAACTACATGGCGACGATTTCCCACCTCCGCCGCATCGTTTCACCGCTGAGCAGGAGCCAACCTCACTTCGAGGCCCGCGACCTGCACGCCACCCACTGGGGGAAGATATGCCCAGTTGAAACACCCGAGGGCCCGAACTGCGGCCTCGTCAAGAACCTCGCGCTGGTGGCCATAATCTCAACCGGGGCCGACGAGGAAAAGGTTGAGCGCCTTCTGGGCAAGCTCGGTGTGGCGAGGGTGCAAAAGGGCAGCGAGCGCTTGGGCAAGGCGAGTGTTTTCATAAACGGGCGCTTAGTCGGGGTGGTGGAGAACGGAAAGATCCTTGCCGAGCAGCTCAGGCAGCAGCGCCGTAAGGGAGCCGTCGACGAGCAGGTCAACATCGCTTATCACGATGACACGAACGAGGTCTCGGTCAACACTGACTCTGGCAGGGTGAGGAGGCCGCTCATCGTGGTCGGGGGCGGGGAGCCGCTTTTGACTGACGAGCACATCCAGAAAGTTGCGGCGGGTGAACTGGGATTGTCTGATTTGGTTCAGGCGGGTGTGGTCGAATACCTAGATGCGGAGGAGGAGGAAAATACGCTCATCGCCATCACCCCGGCGAATCTCACCCCGAAACACACGCACCTCGAGCTTCACCCCCTCTCCATTTTAGGGATAAGCGGGGCGCTCGTCCCCTACACCGAAAACAACCAGTCCCCGCGTAACACGTACGGGGCGAACATGGCGAAGCAGGCGCTAGGTGTGGCGGCAACCAACTTCCAGAAGCGCCTCGATACCCGCGGGTATTTCCTCCACTACCCCCAGACGGCGCTCGTCTGGACGAAGGTGATGGGGGCCGTCGGTTTCGACCGCCGCCCAGCTGGGCAAAACTTTGTGGTAGCCATCGCCACCTACAGCGGCTACAATATGGAGGATGCATTGGTAATCAACAAACAATCGATCGACCGGGGCCTCGCTCGCTCGATGTTCTGTAGGCTCTACGAGGCGGAGGAGGGCCGTTATCCGGGTGGCCAGGAGGACAAGTTCGAGATGCCGAGCGAAGAGATCCGGGGGTATGCGGACGCCAGCTTGTACCGCAACCTCGGCGAGGACGGACTAACGGAGGTCGAGGCCGAGGTGCGCGGCGAGGATGTTTTGATCGGGCGAACGAGCCCACCGCGGTTCCTGGAGGAGGTGGACGAGTTTGGCATCGCCGTCGAGCACGGGCGCCGGGAAAGTTCTATAAGGGTGAGGCCGAGCGAAGGGGGGATTGTTGACGTAGTCCTCCTCAGCAAGACGATAGACGGGAACAAGCTCGCCCGGATCGGCGTGCGTGATCTGAGGGTGCCTGAGATAGGGGATAAGCTGGCCTCCAGGCACGGCCAGAAGGGGGTTATAGGGCTTGTACTCGATGTAGCCGACATGCCGTTCACGGAGGAGGGCATAGTGCCGGATGTCATCATCAACCCCCACGCGATACCCTCGCGCATGTCGGTTGGTCAACTTTTGGAGATGGTGGCTGGCAAGGTTGGGGCGATGAGTGGGCAACGCATCGATGGCACACCGTTCAGCGGCACGCCGGAGAAGCAGCTCCGGGAGGCGCTGCAGGAGTGCGGGTTCAAGCACACGGGTAGGGAAATCATGTACAACGGGATGACGGGGGAGATGTTCCCAACGGATATCTTCATCGGGGTCTGCTACTATCAAAAATTGCACCACATGGCTGCGGACAAAATCCATGCCCGTGCCCGTGGCCCAGTACAAGTTCTCACGCGCCAGCCGACCGAGGGCAGGGCGCGCGAGGGGGGCCTGCGGTTCGGTGAGATGGAGCGTGATTGCTTGATCGGGCATGGTGCGGCGATGCTGCTGAAGGAGCGCCTGCTGGACAGCTCGGACTGCTACACGGCCCTAGTATGCGGCAAGTGCGGAAGCCTTGCTGTTCACGATAGACGCCGCGACCGGATGTACTGCCCAACGTGCGGGGAGGAGTCGGACATAAACGGGGTGGAGGTATCGTACGCGTTCAAACTGTTGCTCGATGAACTCCGGTCGATGTGCATGGCGCCGAAGTTGAAGTTGAGGGATAAGGCGTGAGGTGATGGCATGACATACATTAACAAGTTGGTTGATAGGGTTGAGTTTGGCCTCCTCTCCCCCGATGATGTACGTAAAATATCGGTTACACGGATAGTCACCGCGGACACCTACGATGAGGATGGCTACCCGATCGAGCGCGGGCTGATGGATCCCCGCTTAGGAATCGTGGACCCCGGGTTGAGGTGTAGGACGTGCGGCGCCCGCACGAGGGGATGCTCGGGCCACTTTGGCCACGTCGAACTCGCACGACCGGTCATCCACGTCGGGTACGTCGATGTCATTTACGATTGCTTACGCGCGACATGCAGAAAGTGCGGCAGGATTTGTCTATCTGAGCAGAAACTTGAGGGCTACTGCAAGCAAGTTAGCGAGATGGCAGCGGCCGGGCGCGGGTGGTGGGCGCTCGCCGACGAGATAGTAAAAAGCGCAGCCACTGTCGAGAAGTGCCCCAGCTGTGGTGAGAAGCAGCAGAAAATCAAGTTCGAGAAGCCGACGACGTTTGTCGAAGGCAAAAACAGGCTGACGCCGAGCGATGTCCGTGAGAGGCTGGAGCGAATAACGAACGAGGACGCACAGCTGCTGGGAATAAACCCAAAAATTGCTAGGCCGGAGTGGATGGTCTTGACCGCTCTACCCGTGCCACCAGTTACCGTCAGGCCGAGCATAACGCTTGAGTCAGGGGTGCGCTCGGAGGATGACCTCACCCACAAGCTCGTTGACATAATTAGGATCAATCAGAGGTTGGCGGAGAACATCGAGGCGGGCGCACCGCATTTGATAATCGAAGACCTGTGGGAACTCCTACAGTACCACGTCATCACCTACTTTACAAATGAGGTCTCGGGTGTCCCGCCGGCGAGGCACAGATCGGGGCGCGTCCTCCGCACGCTCGCCCAGCGCTTGAAGGGCAAGGAGGGGCGCTTCCGCGGAAACCTCTCAGGCAAACGCGTGGACTTCTCGGCGCGCACGGTTATCTCACCCGATCCGTGTATAAGTATAAACGAAGTTGGCGTGCCTGAGTATGTGGCAAGGACTTTGACCGTGCCGGTCCGCGCGACAAGCCACAACGTCGAGGAGCTCCGTGATTTCGTCCGCCGAGGCCCAGATGTTCATCCCGGGGCGAACTGCATCATAAGCTCGGAGGGTAAGCGCTTCGACCTGCGGTACGCCGACCGCGAGGAGCTCGCAAAGGTGCTCGAGCCGGGCTTCACGGTCGAGCGGCATTTGATGGATGATGATATAGTGCTCTTTAACCGACAGCCGTCCTTGCACCGCATGTCGATTATGGCTCACGAGGTCAGGGTCATGCCTGGCAGGACCTTCAGGCTAAATCTCTGCGTCTGCCCGCCTTATAATGCAGACTTCGACGGGGACGAGATGAACCTGCACGTGCCGCAGAGCGAGGAGGCCCAGGTTGAGGCGCGCATCTTGATGAAGGTTCAGGAGCAGATACTGTCCCCGCGCTTCGGGGGCCCGATCATCGGCGGAATCCAAGAACACATAACCGGCGCCTTCCTGCTCACGCGCAAGGGGGCTTTGTTCACCCGCGAGCAAGCCCAGCAGTTGATAGCGGCGGCTGGTTCAGTGAAAAGCCTGCCGAAACCGGCCGTGAGGGAGGCGGGGGAGGAATACTGGACGGGCAAACAGATATTCAGCATGTTTTTGCCAGAGGGGCTGAACCTGACCTACAAGGCGAAGATATGTGAAAACTGTGCCCGCTGCAAGGGCGAAGAGTGCGATATCGACGCTTACGTGGTGATACGCGATGGGCAACTGCTTCACGGCGTAATAGACGCGCGCGCGTACAAAGCCCTCGATTGGTGCGAGGTGTTAGACAGGATAGTAAAGGATTACGGCACAGACGCAGCCCGAGAATTTTTGGACAGGGTCACGCGGCTATCCATAGCGGTGGCCACGATGTTTGGGTTCACCACGAGCATCGACGACGAGGACATCCCGGACGAGGCCAAGGAGCGGATTGCTGAGGTTCTTGATGGGGCGAGCGACGAGGTGAAGAAGCTCATCGATGTCTACAACCGCGGTGAGCTTGAGCCGTTGCCGGGCCGCTCGTTGCGCGAGACGCTCGAGATGCGCATAATGGAGGTGCTGGCCGAGAGCCGGGACAGGGCAGGAGAAATTGCGGAAAAATACCTCGGCCTAGATAACAACGCCGTGATCATGGCGAGGACGGGCGCACGGGGAAGCATGCTCAACCTCACCCAGATGGCGGCTTGCGTGGGTCAGCAGTCGGTTCGGGGGGAGCGCCTCAGCAGGGGGTACAAGGGCCGCACCCTGCCGCACTTCGAGAGCGGCGATCTCGGTGCCGAGGCGAGGGGCTTCGTGCACTCCAGCTACAAGCGTGGACTCAAACCGCTGGAGTTCTTCTTCCACGCGATGGGCGGGCGAGAGGGCTTAGTGGACACCGCGGTGCGCACGGCGCAGAGCGGCTACATGCAGCGGAGGTTGATCAACGCTCTTCAAGACCTCCGCGTGGGGTACGATGGCACGGTGCGCGACGACCGGGGCATGATAATTCAATTTGTGTACGGCGAGGATCAAGTTGACCCGGCGCGTAGCGACAACGGGAAGGCTGTCAACGTTGAGAAGATAATTAAAAGAGTGGTTGGAGCTGAGTGAAGTGGTCGGCGTTTCTCCAGAGACGATTAAGGGCGAAATCGACGGGCTTAGGGGGACTTTGCCGGAGTCTGTTCTCAAGGAGCTGGAGGGCAGCCTCCTGCGCGTGAGCAAAGAAAAGGCGATAACGCGAAAGCAGCTCGATGATGTTTTTGGGATCGTCAAGCAGGCGTACATCAATGCGGTCGTCGAGCCAGGGGAGGCGGTTGGCACCATTGCTGCGCAGTCGGTTGGTGAGCCAGGCACCCAGATGACCTTGCGGACGTTTCACTACGCTGGGGTTGCCGAGCTCAACGTGACGCTGGGCCTTCCGCGGCTCATCGAGATCATAGATGCAAGACGAACGCCGTCGACATCGCTGATGACTATCTATTTGGCCGGGAAACTCGCCAAGGACAAAAATAGGGCACGGGTGTTTGCCCAAGAGATCGAGGCGACGACGGTGGAGGACATCGCCTCCCAGACCGAGATGGATCTCATAAACATGGAGTTTGTGGTTACTCTCGACCGAAGCCGGATGCAGCAGAAGGAGCTGGCGCCGGCGAGAGTTGCATCTGTCGTGCGTGAGGTGCTGAAGGTTGAGGCTAGCGTCGACGGCAATAAACTACGCGTGAAGCCCGGAACCCAAACGTTATCTGAGTTACGCCGCGTGGCGATGAGGGTGAAGGGAGTCTCCCTCCGTGGCATCAAGGGGATCAATAGGGTCGTCGTCAAGATGGAGGGGGATGAGTACGTCGTCTACACAGAGGGATCCAATTTTGCCGAGACACTCGCGCTACCCGGCGTCGACCAAACGCGGACGGTTACCAACAACATCAACGAAATCGAGGAGGTGCTCGGTATCGAAGCCGCCCGTAACGCGATAATAAATGAAGCCGTCAAGACACTCGAGGAGCAGGGTCTCGACGTCGATGTCAGACACATCATGCTGATCTCGGACATGATGACCCACGACGGTAAGGTGAAGCAGGCGGGGAGACACGGGGTGAGCGGCGAAAAGGCAAGCGTGCTCGCGCGCGCCTCCTTCGAAGTCACGACTAAACACCTGCTCGACGCGTGCATAAGGGGGGAGGTCGACAAGCTCGATGGGATAATAGAGAATGTTATCGCCGGGCAGCCCATACCCCTAGGCACGGGTTCCGTTGAACTTGTGATGCGGAGGGGCGAAAAGGGTGGACGTGGATAAGGAAGTTCGTCAGGCGGTGGATACCGGAAAAGTCGTGCTGGGTGCTGACAAATCCATCAAAGCTGTGAAACTCGGTCAGGCTAAGCTGGTTATTCTGGCGTCGAATTGCGAGGAGGCGGTTCGGGCGGATCTCGTGCGTTATGCGGGGCTGGCGGGCATCCATGTATACAACTACGCGGGGGACAGCGCGGCGCTTGGGCTCGCCTGTGGCAAGCCGTTTTTCGTGAGCGTGATGGCGGTCGTGGATCCTGGGGGTTCGAGTATCCTCGGTATCAAGGGCGGTTAGATGGGAGTTAAGCTTGGCGCGGACGAGATGAGGTATATCGCGCTCCTCGAGAAGTTGACGGGCGCCAACGTGTGCGACTGCCTGGTGGACGAAAGAGGAAATGAGGTCACCTTCGTCGTCAGGTCCGGGGATATCGGGTTGGCGATAGGAAAAGGAGGGTGCAGGATCAAGAGGGTCAAGCAAATGATGGGCAAAAGCGTGGAAGTCATAGAGTATTCTGACGATCCGGCTGAGTTCGTCAAAAATGCGCTTGGTCCCGCGAAGGTTAGAGGGGTCACCATCGCCGAGCGCGAGGGCAAGAAAGTGGCGCTCGCTGAGGTAGAGAGCTTAAACAGGGGGCGAGTGATCGGCCGCGGCGGTAAGAACATCCAACGCGCAAAACTTCTCGCGCTCAGGCACCACGACATCCACGACATCTCGCTGGCGTGAGTTTTTTATGACGCAAAAGCGAAACATCTCATCAACGGTGGAAGAATGAAAGGGAGCAGGGGGGAGTTTGCTGCACGCAAGCTCAGCCGCACTAGGCAACGATTCAGGTGGAAGGCGGCTGATTACAAGCGGCGGGTGCTGCGGTTGGACGAGAGAGCAGACCCGCTAGAGGGGGCACCGCAAGGCAGGGGAATCGTCCTCGAAAAGGTTGGCATAGAGGCGAAACAGCCGAACTCCGCGATCCGGAAGTGCTGCCGCGTACAGCTGGTGAAAAACGGGAGGCAGGTCACGGCCTTCACCCCAGGTGATGGCGCGATAGGCTTCATCGACGAGCACGACGAGGTGATAATCGAGGGGATAGGCGGCGCGAAGGGCGGCGCTTATGGGGATATCCCCGGCGTTCGGTACAGGGTTGTATCGGTGAACAACGTCTCGCTACGGGAGCTCGTGTTGGGCCGTAAGGAGAAGCCGAAGCGGTGATCCTGTGGGTTTCAAACACTTCGGGAAATGGGATGCGGAGGGTGTCGTCGTCCAGGATCCAGGTCTCCAGAAGTACATCCGCCTCCAGCCAACCGGTATTTTACACAGCGGCGGGCGGCACGCGAAAAAACAATTCGGGAAGGCGGAGATGACAATAACCGAGCGGTTGATCAACAAGCTGATGCGTTCGGGCCCGGGGGCCAGAAAGCTCGGTGGCAGAGTGATTCGGGGGGCCAGCGCGTGCGGGAAAAAAAACAAAGCGCACAACATCGTGCGCAGGTCGTTCGAGATCATCGAGCAAAAGACTAAAAAAAACCCGATTCAAGTTCTGGTCGACGCTATTCAAAACTCCGCCCCGCGGGAGGAGACGACCCGCATAAGCTACGGCGGCATCACCTATCACCACGCCGTTGACTCTGCTCCCCAGCGCAGGCTTGACATCGCGCTGAAAAATATCGCGGGGGGAGCGTTTTTGGCCTCCTTCAGCAGCAAAAAGCCGATTTGGGAGTGTCTGGCTGAGGAGACGATAATGGCCTCGAACAACGACATGAAGAGCTTTGCGGTCGCGCGCAAGGAGGAGACCGAGCGGATAGCGAAGGGGGCCAGGTAGGTAGCCGAAATGCTTTTTAAAGGCTCTATCAAGTTATATTGAGCCAGCTGATGGAGGGATATCTCATGGCGAAGCCACATATGAACATGGTTGTGATAGGGCACGTGGACCACGGTAAGTCTACAACCCTAGGCCGGATGTTCTTCGAGAAGGGCCTAGTAGATGCATCTGTGATCAAAAAATTTGAGGAGATGGGCGATAAGGGGAAGACCTTCAAGTTCGCTTGGGTCATGGACCGCCTCGAGGAAGAGCGGGAGCGCGGGGTGACGATTGAGATCTCATACGGCAAGCTCGAAACACCAAAGAACGAAATCACCATCATCGATGCCCCGGGGCACCGAGACTTCGTCAAGAACATGATTACAGGTGCCAGCCAGGCGGATGCGGCCGTGCTCGTGGTCGCGGCGGACGACGGGATAATGCCCCAGACGCGGGAGCACGCGGCGCTCGCCTTCACCTTGGGGGTCGGGCAGCTTGTCGTTTGCATAAACAAGATGGACCTCGTCGGATACAAGGAGGACATCTGCAACAAGCTGAAGGCGGAGATAATCGAATTGCTGAGGGGGATCGGCTACCGCGCCCCCGAGAAATTCGTGTACGTGCCGGTTTCAGGCTTTCACGGCGATAACGTGACGAAGCGAAGCGACAAGATGCCGTGGTACACCGGGCCGCTGTTTGAGGAGGCCCTCAACACCTTCATCGTACCAGAGAAGCCCCTCGACAAGCCGCTGCGCTTGCCAGTGCAGGATGTATACTCGATTACCGGTGTCGGCACCGTGCCAGTGGGCCGCGTCGAGACCGGCGTGCTCAAAGCCGGCGACACGATAATCTTTGAGCCCGCGGGCAAGACGGCTGAGGTCAAGTCTATAGAGATGCACCACGAGGCGATCCCGCAGGCGGTGCCCGGGGACAACATAGGCTTCAACGTGCGCGGTTTATCCAAAGCGGACATAAAGCGCGGCGATGTCGCTGGCCACCCTGACAAGCCACCAAAGGTTGCGAGCGAGTTCACTGCGCGAATCGCGGTCTTGCAGCACCCGACCGCGGTGGCCGCCGGTTACACCCCGGTGTTTCACGCGCACACCGCGCAGGTCGCGTGCACGATATCAGAAATTTCGCAGAAGCTCGACCCGAAGACCGGTGCGGTGCTCGAGGAGAAGCCGGAGTTCATAAAGAAGGGGGACATGGCGACGATTAAGGTGGCGCCGACCAAGCCAATGGTAATCGAGAGGGCGGCTGAAATACCCCAGCTGAGCCGCTTTGCAATCCGTGACATGGGCATGACGATCGCAGCCGGCGTCTGCGTCGACATCACACCTGCGAAGTAGGGGCCCGAATTCTTTTATCCCCTGCGCTCTTCTATAGGGTGGGGACTAGGTTGCAGAAGGCACGAATTCGCCTCTCGAGCGCTGACGCGAAGAAGCTCGATGAGGTTTGCAGGCAGATCGTGGGCATAGCCGAGCGAACGGGTGTGAAGATATCCGGCCCCGTGCCGCTCCCGACGCGACGGATAGTCATTCCCACGAAGAAGGCGCCCGATGGGGAGGGCACCATTACTTGGGACAAGTGGGAGCTGCGTGTTCACAAGCGCCTCATCGACATGGAGGCGGACGAGCGAGCGATGCGACAGATAATGCGCGTTCAGGTCCCCGAGGACGTGCACATCGAGATCGAGCTCAGGGCCTAGCTTTTGATACCCATCATTTTTTAGCGAGTTGCGAGAGACTTTTATCCGAGCCGGGGTAGCCAAGCCAGGTAAGGCGCACGCCTTGAGAGCGTGTGGCCCTTTGGGCCTCAAGGGTTCAAATCCCTTCCCCGGCGCCAGGTGCCAACATGAAAAAATTCGAGTGGGTCGAACATCCATCGGACATCGGCTTTCGCGCGTACGGCCGTGATCTAGCCGAGGCCTTCGAGAACGCCGCGCTCGCGTTTTTCGAAGTCATGGTTGACACGAGCAAAGTGCGGCTGCGCGAGGAGGTCAAGGTCGAGATAGAAGCTGAGGATGAAAAAGCGCTGCTGTATGACTGGCTCGAGCGTTTTCTTTACCTGCACGATGCAAAAGGATTAGTCATGTCAAAATTCAAAGTTGAGAAACTCGAGCGCTCGGATGGAAGCTTCGAAATCAAGGCCAAGGCGTGGGGGGAGCGCTTCGATCCAAAAAAGCACGAGGCACGCACGGCGGTCAAAGCCGTGACTTACCACATGATGGAAATCAAGCGTGAAAAGGGCAAATGTTCGGCACAGGCGGTCGTAGACATTTAGTTCCCAAATGTTTCCATATACGAAAACATTTATAAACGTGAACTCCGAGTGTTGTTTGGGGCACAAATGGAATTCATAGACTCGCCAGCCAAAGCAAGCGTGATGAGGGCTTTTGTCAAGAATAGAGGCAAGTGGTTGGGCATTCGAAAAATTTCTGAATTTTCAGGTGCGAGCGTTTCTGTCGTATGGCGCCAAATGTCGACGCTTCTCAGATACAGAATAGTCATCGAGGGGCGGAAGGGAAGCAAATATCGAGCATACAAGTTGAACGAAAAGAGCCGGCTGACAAGGGCGATCGCCAGTCTTTACGATGAATTCGAAAAGGCGGCGCCGATAAGGGCACCGGCCGTCAAATACGAGGCGCTCAAGTCAACGAAAGTTAAGAATTTTGACAAGATTCTCGCGGCGATGGATGCTTTTGAAGCTAGGCGGGGCGGCAGGCCAAAGTCTCGGGAGGAGATTCTAACGCTCACCACCGTATCAAGAAAAGCATGGAAAAGTGCGGAGGCAAATGGGAGAATAATAAAGAAAGGCGAGGGGCTGAAGATAAATGTCGATTGAAGAAGAGTTCCGCCAGGTTTGCGAGAAGGCAAAAAAATTGAAATACCCTGATGATTGGCTCCTCATCAGCGCATTTATCGCCGATAAAATTGCGGGTGGAAAATTGGTGCTTGTCGGGGGCATCGTGGTTGGGATCTACACGCGCGGCCAGTACATAACTGGAGATGTCGATGCTTCATGCACAGTTGCCGACGAAGTAAAACAAAAATTGCTCAAACTCGGCTTTGAGCGAGTCGGGCGTCATCTCGTATACCCTGAGCTGAACTATCTCCTCAAGATGCCTTCATCTTGGTTAGGCAAGCGGAAGGTCGTGCCGGTGGAGGTGGGTGATTACAAGGTTGATCTTCTCAGCCCAGAAGATATAATCGTCGATCGGCTTTGTGCGTACAAGTTCTGGAAATCCCAGACAGATTTTAGTCAAGCGGCGATGGTGTTCGCCGCCCAGCAGGAGCGTATCGATGAGAATTATCTGCAGGCGCGGGCGCGGGAAGAGGGCGTTGAAGACGCTTTTAAAAAGCTAAAGTCAGAACTCAGGAAGATTAAAATTAGTCAAATAAGTTAAGATTGAAAATAGAAGCTTTTATCGTTCACCTCCTAATTCAACTAAGGTGGACGCATGAGTTGGACGAGCAAAATCAGGCAAATTGACGACGTACGATGGGAGATCCCGCAGGACTTCAGGCGCGGTATGCGCGTGCCAGCTAGGATTTACGCAGACGCAGAGATGCTCAACGAGATGCAGAAGGACCTGACGCTGGGGCAGGCCGTGAATGTGACTTTCCTGCAGGGAATCTACAAGTATTCGATAACGCTTCCAGATGGGCATCAGGGATATGGCTTTCCTATAGGCGGGGTCGCCGCTACCGACGCTGAAACCGGCGTCATCAGCCCGGGGGGTGTTGGGTACGATATCAATTGCGGCGTCCGGCTACTGCAGACAAATATGGAAAAAAAAGACATCGAGCCAAAGCTGCGCGAGATAGTCGAAGCGTTGTTCAGGAACGTGCCCTCTGGCTTGGGCAGCACGGGCCACATTAAACTAACACCAGCCCAGCTCGACGAAGTGCTCGAGCACGGCGCGGGGTGGGCTGTCGAGAACGGCTTTGGCTGGCGCGAAGATCTAGAGCGGCTTGAGGAGAAAGGTTGCATGGCGGGCGCAGATGCAAAGCGCGTGAGCGCGGAGGCAAAGCATCGCGGCTTTCCACAGCTCGGAAGTTTGGGCAGCGGCAACCATTTCTTAGAGGTACAAAAAGTTGACAAAATCTACGATCGAGAGGTCGCTAAAAAATTCGGCATCGATCACGAGGGGCAGGTCACTGTCATGATCCACACCGGCTCCCGGGGGTTGGGGCACCAAGTCTGCTCCGATTACCTGCGGACGATGGAGAGGGTCGTCCGCCAGTACAAGATAGAGCTGCCGGATCGGGAGCTTGTCAACGTGCCGGTGACATCACCCGAAGGCCAAGCTTACTTCGCGGCCATGGCGTGCGCTGCCAACTACGCTTGGGCCAACCGCCAGATGATAGTGCACTGGGTCAGGCAGAGCTTCGAGCAGGTATTCGGGAAGGACGCCGAGGGCTTGGGTTTGCACATAGTTTACGATGTGGCGCACAACATCGCGAAGCTCGAGGAGCACCACGTGGACGGCGAGAAAAAGATGGTTTACGTGCACCGGAAGGGGGCGACGCGGGCGTTCGGCCCTGGGCACCCCGACATCCCTTCCATTTACCGCGAGGTGGGGCAGCCAGTCCTTATCCCAGGGGACATGGGCACCGCCTCCTACGTGCTCGTTGGCACCGAGCAGGCTATGGGGGAGACTTTCGCCTCAACCGCCCATGGCGCCGGGCGCCACATGAGTCGGACAGCAGCCCTTAAGCGATTCTGGGGTGAGAACGTGAGGAGGGAGCTGGAATCGAAAGGCATCGTCGTGCGGGCGGCCAAGGTTTCCGTGATTGCGGAGGAAGCACCAGGGAGCTACAAGGACGTGGACCGTGTCTGCGAGGTATCCCACAGGGCAGGAATCGCCCGGAAGGTGGCGAGGCTCGTACCAATGGGCGTCGCGAAGGGGTAGTTGGAGGGTTTTTTGCTGCCAAGACTGTCAATTTTCGTGCTGTTACCGTCTTCTTTAGCCGCAGACGCTCTAGACCTCCGACAGAAAACCTTAAAGGTGGGCTCGGTCGGCCGCGCACTGGCGATTTTTCGCGTGGACAAGGTTTGCGTTTATAACGACGACGATTCCCGCGTGAAAAACCAGACCGCTGAGGCCAAGCTCATAACGGCGCTGCTCCGCTACATGGAGGCGCCGCAGTACCTGCGCAAGCTCCTTTTTCCCCGCACGGAAGAGCTCCGCTACGCCGGCTTACTTCCGCCCATGCGCACGCCGCACCACCCGCTTGAAGGCGAAAAATGTGGGCCCGGAGATTACCGCGAGGGGGTGGTTATCGAGGTCGGCAGGGACCGAAGCCTGCTGGAGATAGGCCTGCCCGAGAAGGCCACGACCGGTGAGAAACTCAGGGTCGGCCAGCGATTAACGGTCAGGCTTGACAAACGATCGGGCAATCTGATAGCTGTCACACCTGTGACAAAAGCCGAGATCCCGGAGTATTGGGGCTACGAAGTCCTAACGGCAAAAAGCCTTGCAGATGCCTTAAATGATTTGAAAGCTGATTATGTTGTAGGGACCTCGCGGTACGGCCAAAATTTATATGAGGCCGTACAGGCGATAAAGAGTAACAACCCTAGTAGCGCGGCAGTGGTCTTCGGGGGCCCTTACACGGGCCTCTTCGAGATCTGCGAGCGCCAAGGCGTCGACGCGGACAAGCTCTTCGACGTCGTGGTAAATACCATCCCCGAGCAGGGGGTCGCGACGGTTCGAACCGAGGAAGCGCTCCTAACGACGCTCGCACTACTGAATGTGCTGGTCCTGGGGTAAAAAAATGGGAAGGAGACCGCATCACCCGAAGCGCGGCTCGCTGGCATACATGCCGCGGGTCCGGGCGCCGAGACCGGTAGCCCATGTGCGGGCATGGCCAGTGGACACTAGCCTGCGCCTACAGGGCATTGCCGGCTACAAGGCTGGCATGACCCACGTTTTCACGATCGATGACCGCAAGGGGAGTCTAACGGCCGGGCAGGAGATCTGCATCCCCGCGACCGCGATCGATGTCCCGCCTTTGATCATCTGCGGCGTTCGCTTATACGGCGAAACGACGCGCGGTTTCAACACCCTGACCGAGGTTTGGGCGGGCGATCTCTCGAAGGACCTTGCCCGTTTGTTGACCCTTCCCGAAAAATACGATCAGCAAAGAGCCCTAGCCGAGGCAGAGTCGCTCATTCAAGAGGGGGGAGTCGCTGATGTGAGGGTTCTCTTGCACACTCAGCCTCGCTTGAGCGGCGTGCCGAAGAAGAAACCTGACATCATCGAGGTGGGCGTCGGCGGCCCCTCGGTCGCGGAGAAGTGGGGTCACTGCAAGAGTATGCTCGGTAAGCAGGTTCGTGCAGGCGAGGTGTTCAAGGAGGGTGAGCACGTCGACGTGCTGGCGATTACAAAGGGCAAGGGTTTCCAGGGCCCGGTCAAGCGCTGGGGCATCAAGGTCTTGCCGCGCAAGCAGGACGATGGGGCGCGCCAAGTGGGTACCCTCGGCCCGTGGAAACCGACGCGCGTGATGTGGAGCGTGCCTGGACCAGGGCAGATGGGCTACCACCAGCGCACGGAGTTCAACAAGCGCATCCTGAAGCTAGGGAGCGAGGGCAAGGAGGTAACGCCCAGCGGTGGGTTTGTGCGCTACGGGCCCGTGAAGGGCGATTTTGTGCTGGTTGCGGGCTCGGTTCCGGGGCCGACAAAGCGCCTCGTGCACCTCAGGCGGGCCATCAAGCAACCGCCCGGTGCTCAGATTTTGACCCCGGTGATCACAAGTGTGAGCACGGTTTCTCAGCAAGGTGTGTAAAATGCCTCGCGTTTATTCGATCGAGGGAAGTGCTGTGGAGGAGATTGCGCTGCCGCCGATCTTCGAGACGGAGATCAGGCCGGACCTCATCAGGCGAGCCGTCATCGCTGCCCAGAGCGCTAGGGTTCAGCCATGGGGGGCCGACGAGATGGCAGGCAAGCGAACCTCCGCGGAGACATGGGGGAAAGGCCACGGCGTTGCCCGCGTCCGCCGCGTGAAGGGTAGCCGGCACCCAGCAGCTGGGCGCGGGGCGCTAGCGCCCCACACGGTTGGTGGAAGGCGAGCGCACCCGCCGAGGGCCGCAGGGGTGCGGCGGGAGCTGATAAACAGGAAGGAGCGGCGGCTGGCGATCCGTTCGGCGATAGCCGCGACGAAGGAGAAAAAGCTGGTCGAATCCCGCGGCCATGCTATGGGAAAAGTCCCGGAACTTCCCGTGATCGTTGCGGACGAGCTCGAAGAAATCACAAAGGTGAAGCAGGTGAAGGTGGTGCTTGAGAAGCTCGGCGCATGGCAGGATGTCGAGCGCGTGGCGGCAAGCACCAAGATTCGGGCCGGTAGTGGGAAGATGCGCGGGAGGCGTTATCGTCAAGCGGTTGGTCCACTGATTGTGGTCGGCAAGGAGAGCGGCATTAGGCAGGGGGCCGGGAACCTCCCAGGCGTAGATGTTGTGGCGGTAGAAAATCTCGGAGCCGAGGTTCTAGCCCCAGGTGGCGTGCCCGGGCGGCTGACGGTATGGACAAAATCTGCGATTCAAAAGCTCGCCGGGGGGATGTTTGGATGATGGATCCGCACAAGGTGTTGCTCCACCCCCAAATGACCGAAAAGGCGGTGAAGCTAATCGAGGCTGAGAACAAGCTGATTTTCGTTGTAGCTCGGGAGGCCACGCGCCGCGAGGTCAAGGGAGCGGTCGAAACCCTGTTCGAGGTAAAGGTGGAGGATGTGAAAATAGAAATCACCCCAGATGGGCGCAAAAAGGCCTACGTCAAGCTAGCGCCGGAGTTCATGGCAGACGAGATAGCGAGCAAGCTGGGGATGGTGTGATGGGCAGGCGGTTGAGGATCCAGCAAAGGGGAAAGGGCACTCCCGCATACCGCGCGAAGTCGTGGAGGCGGCTTGGTGAGATCAGGCTTCCGCCGGTGTCGCCGGAGAGCGCCGAGGCTGTGGTCGTTGACATCATGCACGACCCCGGCCGCGCTGCCCCCGTTGCGAGGATAAGGTACGCGAGCGGGCAAGAACGCTTGGTCTTGGCTCCAGAAGGCGTGAAGATAGGGGATCGTTTAACGTGCGGCGTTTCGGCGCCGGTTGAGCCGGGCAACACACTTTACTTGGCGGAGGTCCCGGAGGGCACGCTGGTCCACAATATTGAGGCTCACCCGGGTGACCGAGGGAGGTTCGTGCGTGCAGCAGGCGCTTTCGCCACGCTGATTGCGCACGACGTCGGGCAGGCGATCCTCCAACTGCCATCGGGTGAGATAAGGCCATTTGATCCCCGCTGCTGTGCGACCGTCGGCGTGGTCGCCGGGGGTGGCCGCATGGAGAAGCCGTTCATTAAGGCGGGCAAGCGGCACCACGCGATGCTCGCGAAGGGCAAGCCATACCCGCGCGTTCGAGGGGTCGCGATGAACGTCGTTGACCACCCGTTCGGCGGCAGGGGCAAGCACGCAGGTAGACCTAAGATCATCGCGCGGGGAGCGCCGCCTGGCCAGAAGGTCGGGTTAATAGCCGCGAGGCGAACGGGTAAGAGGTGAGCGCATGCCGA
Source organism: Candidatus Hadarchaeum sp. (assembly GCA_020725055.1). Taxonomy (GTDB): domain Archaea; phylum Hadarchaeota; class Hadarchaeia; order Hadarchaeales; family Hadarchaeaceae; genus DYFS01. The sequence goes on from DYFS01000007.1 coordinate 17,956, forward strand.
AGAAGTTCACGTTTAGAGGCTACGGTCTGGAGGAGCTGCAGAAGATGTCGATGGACGAGTTCGCCAAGCTTCTGCCCTCGCACCAAAGGCGGTCGCTCCTTAGGGGATTGCCAACTAGGCAGAAAAAGTTGCTCGAAGACATCAGGGCGGTGAGGGAGAGGGGGAAAGAAGCGGTAATCCGCACCCACTGCAGGGATATGGTGGTTCTGCCAGAGATGGTTGGTCTGAAATTCGGTGTTTATAACGGAAAAGAATTCGTGGTTGTTGAGATCAAATCCGAGATGATCGGGCACCGCCTGGGGGAGTTTGCCCAGACGCGCAAGAAGGTTACGCACGGCACACCTGGCATAGGTGCAACTAGGAGCTCGATGTATATCCCGCTGAAGTGATGCCATGCCGAGGTTCGGTTATTCAGCTAAGGTGGAGGGGCCATGCGCGAAGGCGATCGGGAAGGAGATCAGGGTTTCGCCGAAGCACGCGGTCGAGGTCTGTCGCGCGATTCGTGGCATGAGGCTGGCGGCGGCGAAGGAGTACCTGCAGGCCGTGGTAGAAAAGGAAAAGGCCGTGCCCTTCAAGAGGCATCGCAAGAAGCTGGCCCATCGCGGGGCGCTGCAGGGAGGGGATGTAGGCAAATACCCTGTGAAGGCCGCGCGCGCGATACTGGGGGTTCTTGAAAACGCCGAGGCGAACGCGAGGTACAAGGGGTTGGATGAGGAGAAGCTGAGGGTGATCCACGCGGGCGCACAGCGGGGCATAATTATCCCCGGTTTCAAACCGCGGGCATTCGCTAGGGCGAGCCCCTTCAACACCCCGACGACAAATGTTGAGATAATTTTGAAGGAGGTAGCCTAGATGCCGGTCGAGCGCGAGATCATAAAGCGGGGGATGAAGCGGGCTGGGCTCGAGAAGTTCTTAGAAAAGGAGCTCGAGCGTGCCGGCTACGGGGGGGTAGATGTGAAGCGGGTCCCGATGGGCACGAGGGTCGCGCTGTACGTCGAGCGCCCCGGCATCGTGATAGGGCGGAAGGGCAAGAGCATCAAAGATCTGACGGACACGCTTGCTAGGGAATACAGGATAGAAAACCCGCAGGTTGAGGTGGTTGAGATCAAGACCCCGGAGCTCAGCGCGCCGATCATGGCTAAGCGTCTCGCGCTCATGCTCGAGCGCGGCATAAATTTTAGGCGGGCGGGGTACATCATCCTGCGCAGGATAATGAATGCCGGGGCCAGGGGGGTGGAAATCGTGATATCTGGAAAGATAACCGGGGAACGCCACCGCTCGCAGCGGTTTTACGCCGGCTACCTCAAGAAGGCGGGCGAACCGGCGTTGAGGCTCGTCAGCTACGGATACGCGGTTGCCAAGCCGAAGCCTGGCGTGCTTGGAGTTAAGGTGAGGGTAATGCCGCCCGATGTGCGGCTGCCAGACGAGATAAGGCTGAAGGAGGAGGAGAAGAAAGCGGAGGCCAAACCGGCGGAGGCTGCGCCACCGGCCGAAATGGCCCCAGCAGAAGCGCCGGGAGGGGAACAAATCACCGCGCCGGAGGAGCCGGAGATTGTGGAGAGCAAGGAGTTGCGAGAGGGGGAGGAGAGTGGCGATACTCAGGGCTGATGAGCTGCGGGACATGAACCTCGATGAGCTCAAGGCGAAGCTCAGGGAGCTGAGGGCGGAACTTGCCAGGGAGCGGGCAATAGCCGCTTCCGGCGGCTCGCTCGAAAACCCTGGCAGGATGCGCGAGCTAAAGCGCACGATCGCGCGGATAATAACTATCGTAAAAGAGACTCGGGAGAAGAAAGGAGGTGTTTGATCAGGTGCCAGAAGTGTGTTCTGTGTGCGGGTTGCCCAAGGAACTCTGCGTGTGCCAAGAAATCGCGCGCGAGCAGCAGCGGATAAGCGTGTACGCGATGAGGCGAAAATTCGGGAAAGAAGTGACGATTGTGGAGGGCATCGATGAGAAACAGCTGGATCCGAAAGAACTGACAAAAAAACTGAAGTCGAAGCTCGCGTGCGGTGGGACGTGGAAGGAAGGCAAAATCGAGTTGCAGGGAAACCACAAGGCAAGGGTTAAGGAAGTGCTGGTTGGGATGGGCTTCTCGCCGGACATGATCAACATAAAATAGGTGATGGAATGCCGGTAACGAGGCGCAACGTGCTGCGGCATGAGTTGATTGGCCTAGAGGCGAGGGTGGTCAACAGCTCAGATCGAAATCTGATAGGGACTTGTGGCGCGATAATCGACGAGACGCGGGATATGCTCGTCATTGACCAAGGGGGGAAGCCGAGGGTTGTGCAAAAAGCGACATCAATTTTCCTCATAACCCTGCCGAGCGGCGAGGAGGTCGAGGTGGACGGCGAGAGGCTCGTCGCACGGCCAGAGGATCGGATAAAGGGGCGCGGGTGAGTTCATGGTCGGGTTAGGTATCGAGCCGCCAAAGGAAAAATGCGAGGACCGGAATTGCCCGTTCCACGGCGTGCTATCGGTGCGGGGGCGCGCCTTTGCCGGGGTCGTGGTGAGCGACAAGATGTTGAGAACGGCGACGGTCGAGCTGGAGCACATGCACAAGATTGCGAAGTACGAGCGCTACGAGCGCCGCACGTCGAAGCTCCACGCACACAACCCGCCATGCATCGCGGCGCGCGTGGGTGACAAGGTCAAGCTGATGGAGTGCAGGAGGCTCAGCAAGACGAAGAGCTTTGTGGTCGTTCAAAAGATGGGGGCATAGATTTGGGTAAGAGAGGCGCTGGGGCATCGGTTGGTGTATCGCCGGTCACGCCGGTTAGGGTGTTGGTGTCTGGCAGCAGGCTCACGTGCGCGGACAACACCGGGGCGAAGGAGCTGCAGATAATCACCGTGGCGGGGTATGGGGGGACGCGCAGGCGCATGCCTAAGGCTGGCGTGGGCGACATGGTGATAGCATCGGTCAAAAAGGGCACCCCGGAGCTCCGGAAGCAGATCGTCCGGGCGATCGTCATCAGGCAGGCGAAGGAGTACCGCCGCATAGACGGGATGCGGATAAAATTTGAGGACAACGCCGCAGTGTTGATGACCCCTGAGGGGGCCCCCCGCGGCTCAGAAATTCGGGGACCGATTGCCCGGGAGGCGATCGAGCGTTGGCCTCGCGTGGCGGGGATAGCGACGATTGTGGTGTAAGTAAATGATCACAAAGCAACCACGGAAACAACGTTTGGCCCTGTACGCGGCGCCGCTCCACCTGAGGCACAAGCACCTCGGAGCCCCCCTCAGCGCGGAGCTCAGAGGGAAGTACGGGTGCAGGACGCTGCCCGTGCGGAAGGGCGACAAGGTAAAAATCATGCGTGGCGATTTTGCCGGGCATGAGGGCGATGTCACCGAGGTTGATCTAAAGCGCTACCGTGTCTTCGTGACGGGGGCGGCCGCGGCTAAGGCGGATGGCACGCAGGTCAACAAACCAATCCACCCTTCGAACGTCATGATAACGAAGCTCAAGTCGGATAAGGAGCGCGACAAGGTGCTCGAGAGGAGGTTAAAAGTTGGCGAGAAAGGGGCAGAGTAAGCACCTCAAGCGGTACGCTGCGCCGAGAGCGCTGAAGCTGCCGCGCAAATCGATTGTCTGGGTGGTGAAGCCAGCCCCCGGGCCGCACCCCGGCGATAAGAGCATACCGTTGCGCCTCATCCCCCGGGAATACCTAGGGCTGGCGCGGACGGCCTGCGAGGCAGACAGGCTGCTGAGCGAGCGACATGTGCTTGTCGACGGGAAAGTTAGAAGGGATTCAAAGTTCCCGACCGGCCTCATGGACGTGGTACAGCTGCCGGCGTTGAACAAGAGCTACAGGGTTTCGCTCAACCGGAGGGGGCGTTTAATCCTATATGAAATCCCGCAGGCCGAGGCGCAATTCAAGCTGTGCAGGGTCGTCCGAAAGGACATCGCCCCGGGCAAGAAAATCCAGCTCACTTTTCACGACGGCAAAACGCTTGTTGGCGATTTCGGGGAGTTCAAGCCGCGCGACGTAGTGAAGCTCACCCTGCCCAAGCCAAGGGCGCTCGAACGGGTACCGTTCGAGAAGGGCGCGTTTGCCTTGGTCACGGGCGGTGAGAACGTCGGCAGGGTTGGAAAAATCGCAGAGATAAAACTCATCGAGAGCACCAAGCCAAATATCGTGACCCTCGAGGCCACGGACGGCACAACTTTCCAAGCGCCCGAGGATTATGTGTTTGTTGTCGGCAAAGAAAAGCCGCTCATCTCGTTGGAGGTGGGTGGGTGAATCCAATGCGCGAAATCAGGATAGAAAAAGTGACGCTGAACATCGGCGTCGGCGAGGGCGGCGACAAGCTTGTGAAGGCTGAGAAAATTTTAGAAAAGATCACCGGCCGCAAGCCGGCTAGAACCTTCGCGAAGAAGTCCATCCGCGATTTCAAGATCAGGCGCGGTGACCCGATAGGCTGCAAGGCTACCCTACGGGGCGAAGAGGCAGAGGCAATCCTAGAGCGCATGTTTGAGGCGGTCGAGAAAAAATTGAACGGGTCAGCGTTCGATGCCCAAGGGAATTTCGCGTTCGGCGTCAAAGAGCACATAGATATCCCCGGCGTGGAATACGACCCAGAGGTAGGGATTTTCGGCCTGGATGTCTGCACCACGCTTTGCAGGCCGGGCCACCGCATCAAGCACCGAAGGCGCCAGGCGAAAAATGTGCCGGCGGCTCACCGCGTGACCAAAGACGATGCCATAAATTTCGTGAGGCAGAGGTTCGGGGTGCAGGTGGTCTGATGGTGAAGCGAAAGTTCGGCAAGGGGGCGCACAAGTGTGCGAATTGCGGAAGGTCCGGGCTAGTCTACCAATCCCACGGGTTGAACCTGTGCCGCAGGTGCTTCCGTGAGCTCGCACCGAAGATAGGGTTCAAAAAATATCACTAGGTGAAAAAATGCTGATAGACCCGCTAGCAAACGCGCTTTCGGCGATAAAAAGCTACGAGAGAGCTAGGAAGAGGGAAATCACCCTGGCTCCGGCCTCGAAGCTGATTGCCGACGTGCTGCGCGTCATGCAGCAGGATGGTTTCATCGGCGAGTTCGAGTTCATCGATGATGGCAAGGCTGGCAAGTTCAGGGTTCGATTGTTCGGGAAAATAAACGACTGCGGCGTAATCAAACCGAGGCACGCCCTCAAGCGCACGGAGTATGAGAAGTGGGAGAAGCGCTACCTCCCCGCCGTGGGATTCGGAACCATCATCGTTTCAACACCGAAGGGGGTACTGTCCCACCCAGCGGCGAAGGAGCAAGGGCTCGGGGGACGACTTCTGGCTTATGTGTACTAGGGTGTTTGGATGGCAGCAATCACAGAGGAGATAAAAATACCCGAGGGCATTGAGGTAAAGCTCATAGGTAAAACCGTCGAGGTCAGCGGACAGAAGGGCAAGTTGGTCCGCACCTTCGACGTTCGGGGCATCGAGTTGAGGCAAGGGGCAGACGTAATAGTGGTTGAGGCGGCGCCCCTGCACCGCGAGCAGCGCGCGGCGATTGGGATGGTTAGGTCACATCTGAACAACATGTTCAAGGGGGTTAAAGAGGGGTTCGTTTACAAGCTGAGGGTGGTGTACGCACATTTCCCGATAACGGTTAAGGTCGAGGGCAAGAGGGTCCTGGTTCAGAACTTCTTGGGTGAGAGGAGCCCAAGGGCGGCAGAGGTCGTCGGGGGATCCAGCGTCAGGGTTGAGGGCGATGAGATAATCGTGGAGGGAGTGAACAAGGAGGAGGTCGGACAGACGGCGGTTAACATCGAACAGGCCACCAGCGTGAAATACCGCGACCGGAGGACGTTTCAGGATGGGATTTACATAATTTCAAGGGAATGAAAATGAAAAAAATACGCGAGCGCAAGCGGTGCATGCCGAAGTTTAGGCGGCAGGAGTGGTTCCGCTTCGCACGATTGGGCGAAAAGTGGCGCAAGCCGCGTGGGTTGGACAGCAAGATGCGCTTGGGCAAAAGCGGTAAGCCGGCCATGCCCTCGGTTGGCTATAAGTTGTCTAGGGGAGTCCGGGGCCTCCATCCCTCTGGGCTAGTTGAGGTGATCGTGGGGAACGTGAAAGAACTGGAGGGGGTGGACCCAGCCAAGCAGGCCGTGAGAATCTCCGCATCAGTCGGTGCGAAAAAAGGGGAGCAAATAACAAAACGCGCTCAAGAGCTCAAGATCAAGGTACTCAATCCAAGGGGTGCTAAGGGTGAGGCTGAACACGCAGAGAAGATTGGCGGCTAAAATCATGGGAGTCGGGGTGAACCGCGTCTGGGTGGACCCGGCGAGAATCACAGATGTTTCCACCGCGATCACCCGGGAGGACATTAAGCGCCTGATTCGGGACGGCGTCATAAGGGCTAGGCCAGAGCTTGGGATAAGCCGCGCCAGGGCCCGCGAGCGCTCGATGAAACGCGAGAAGGGGAGGAGACGGGGCATCGGGAGCCGCAGGGGGACAGCGAAGGCTAGGCAACCGAAGAAAGCGGCGTGGATCAAGACTGTGCGGCCGCTGCGCGGGATGTTGAGCGAGCTTCGCGATAAGGGCGCAATCGATGTTAGGGAGTACCGCCGCCTCTACAGGATGGTCAAGGGTGGCTCGTTCAAGAGCAAAGCGCACCTGCAGACCTACCTCAGGGAGCGCGGGTTGTTGAAGGGATAGCCATGCCGAAAATCGGGCCGCGTTGGAGGGTGGGATTCAGGCGGAAGCGCGAGGGCAAGACGGATTACCGCCTGCGCCTCAGGCTCCTGCGCTCGGGCAAGCCCCGCCTCGTGGTGAGGATTTCGCTCAAGCACGCCTCGGCCCAACTCATTCGCGCTACCAAAGGGGGCGACGTGACCCTAGCTTCCGCGCACTCTAAGGAGCTCGAGAGGCTTGGCTGGAAGGCCCACACGTCAAACTTGCCGGCGGCGTACCTCGTCGGCCTGCTGTGCGGCCTTCGCGGCCGTAAAGGGGGGATTGAGGGATGCGTCTTGGATTTGGGCATGCAGGTTCCAGTTCCCGCTGGGAAGGTGTTTGCCGCGTTGAAAGGCGCACTCGACGCGGGTTTGAATATCCAGCACGGCGAGGGGGTGCTGCCAGCCGAGGAGAGGATCAGGGGTGAGCACATCGCGCAGTATGCGGCGAAGCTGAAATCTGATGACGAGGGCGCGTACAAAGCGAGGTTTTCCTGCTACCTTCAAAGGGGTCTCCTGCCCGAGCAACTACCCCAGCACTTCGATCAAATAAAGCAGGCGATAATCACACAGCACGGGGTGTGAGGATGGAAAAGAAAGTCGATCTCTCGCTCTGGCAGCCGCGGACGGCGATCGGGCGGATGGTCAAAGAGGGGAAGATAACGAGCCTGTCCGAGATTTTGGGTAAAGGGCAACGGCCGCGCGAGCCGGAGATCATCAATGCCTTGGTGCCGAACCTCGAGGAGGATGTGCTAGGCATCGCCAGCGTGCAGCGCATGCACAAGTCCGGCCGCAGGGCGAGGTTCAGGATCGTCGTGGTCGTCGGCAACCGCGATGGAGTCGTTGGGGTGGGGCACACCAGCGTCCGCGAGATCGGGCCGGCGATACGCAAGGCGGTCACCGCCGCAAAGCTGAACGTGATAGAGGTCGCCCGGGGGTGCGGGAGCTGGGAGTGCGGGTGCGGCAAACCCCACTCCGTGCCGTTCCAGGTTACCGGGCACAGCAGCAGCGTGCACGTCACATTGAAACCGGCACCGCGCGGCCTGGGCCTGGCGGCGGCGGAGGTACCAAAGATAATCTTGAGGCTAGCCGGCATCAAAGACGCGTGGGTGCAGTCGCGGGGCCAAACGCGCACCACGATTAATTTTGCGCTCGCGACGTTCGATGCGCTGAGGGAAACGAGCAGGGTCGCGCTGCGCGAGCCCCAGAGGAGGGGCGTTTACATCGGCAAGGGTGAGGGAAGTGGTTAAGCTCGCGGCGGTGCGGATACGCGGAAGCGTGGGGGTTCGCAGGGATGTGGGCGAGACCCTGAGGATGCTCGGTCTGACGCGGGTCAACCACTGCGTTGTCGTTGATGATGACCCCTCGCACGTGGGCATGCTTCGGAAGGCGAAAGACTTCATCGCATGGGGGGAGATCGGGCAGGGCGCACTTGAGGCGCTTCTGCGCAAGCGCGGGCGGTTGGCGGGGGATGTGAGGTTGTCCGATGAGTACATCAAATCCAACACCCCCTTCGCGTCTGTCGCTGAGCTCTCAAAGGCCGTTTTGGCGGGCGATTTCAAGCTGGCCGCGCTTCCTGGAATAAAAAAAGTTTTCCGGTTGCACCCACCGAGAAAGGGGTACAAGGCGACCAAACGCCCGTTTAGGGACTTAGGTGATTTGGGCTACCGCGGTGAGAAGATAAATGAGTTGATTCTCCGAATGGTGTAGTGGTGCCATGGTAGTTCGAAGGCGTAGAAAGATAAGGGGGCTGCGCGGCTCCCGCACCGTTGGGAGGGGTTGCGCCAAACGCGGCCGCGGCTCGGGTGAGAAGGGGGGCAAAGGGCTCAGCGGCGGCCACAAGCAAAAATGGTCGTATATCCTCCGCTACATGCCGGAGTACTTCGGCAAGCACGGCTTCGTTCGCCCGGCTGAGGTAAGCGCGGCAGTCAGCGCGATCAACGTTGGCGACATCGACGAGCACCTCGACAAGCTCGTGAGCGCCGGTGCTGCGAGGCGGGAGGAGAATAAATTTGTTGTCGATGCGACGAAGCTCGGGTTTGATAAGGTGCTCGGGGGCGGAAAGGTGACGCGGCCAATCGAGGTCACCGCGAAAGAATTTTCAGCATCGGCGAAGCGCAAGCTCGAGGAGGCCGGCGGCAAGGCTGTTGCGGGAGGGGCTTGATGGAAGAGGCAAAGCCACGCTCCAAGCTCTACGTCCTTGAGCCACTCGTCCGCAAGTTGCCTGAGATCGAGGTCCCGAAGCGCCGCGTTTCTTTCAAGGAGCGGTTCCTCTGGACGGGAGTTGTGCTGGCGATCTTCTTTGTGATGGCCGCGGTCCCGCTGTACGGCATGATAAGGGGCCCCAGCGAGTTCTTTGGGTACCTGCGATATGTACTCGCCAGCCACGCGGGCACCATAGTTGAACTCGGGATAGGGCCGATAGTGACAGCCGGCATCATAATGCAGCTCCTCGTTGGGAGCAAGATCATAGGCCTCAACTTGAGGGAGCCCGAGGATCGCGCGTTGTTCACAGGCGTCCAAAAAATCGCTGCAATAGTGATGGCGGTATTCCAGGCGTCGATGTTCGTTTTCGGTGGCTGGTACGGCGGGAGGGCTGAGCTCGGCCTGGGGAGGATGCTCTTCCTGATCCTGCAGCTGGTGTTCGGCTCGGTCATCTTGATTTACCTCGACGAGCTCGTCTCCAAGTACGGCTTCGGCAGCGGCATCAGCCTCTTCATCGCGGGCGGCGTGGCGGCAGAGATATTCTGGAGGGCGTTCACCCCCATTGGACCCGAGTACGGGGCGGTACCGAATCTTATCAGGGCGTTTATTCCGGGTTCGCCGGTTTCAATACATGACGCGTTTTTCACGACTACAAATTCGATGATGGGCGTGCTGGCCATGCTGATGGTCTTTTTCATCGTCGTGTATATCGAAAACCTGCGTGTCGAGATACCACTGGCGTATGGGCGCTTCGGGGGGGTACGAGGGCGTTATCCCATCAAGTTCATGTACACCTCGGTCATCCCGGTTATCCTAGCGATGACGCTTTTTGCGAATCTCAGAATACTAGCGATGCTCATGGAGGGCCGGGGGTACCCGTTTTTGGGCACGGTCGGGGGCGGGGGGGTGCCAGCTACAGGTTTCGTCTCCTTCCTCAGCCCACCCGAAGGGATAGGTGCGGTTATGGCTGAGCCACTCCGAGCGGCGGTGTACCTCGCGATCCTGGCGGTCACCTGTATCGGGTTCGCCTGGTTGTGGGTTCAGATGACCGGCATGGGCCCACGGGATGTTGCCGAGCAGCTTTACGAGTCGGGGCTCTCCATCCCAGGCTTCAGGCGCGACGTCAGGGTGATGGGGTGGGTCCTCGGGCGCTACATCAACACGGTGACCATACTCAGCGGTGTTTTCATAGCGGTGGTCGCCTGCCTCGCGGATTTCACCGGGGCGCTCGGCTCGGGCACGGGCATCCTGCTCACCGTAGGGATTATCTATGGGCTGTACGAAGAGATTGCGAGGGAGCGCGTCTCGGAGATGTTCCCAGCCATGAGGAGGTTATTCGGTGAATAGAGTGGTGGTGGTGACAGGCACCCCTGGCGCCGGGAAGAGCACCGTCATCGCGGGGGCGCTGAAAGAGCTCAAAACTAGGGGTACTGAGTACAGCTTGATCAACTATGGTGATGTCATGCTCAAGCTGATGCGCGCGCGTTTCAAGGGTACCGACCGCGATGAGATGCGGAAGGTCCCAACGGGCCCCTACCGCAAAATCCAGCGCGAGGCGGCCAGGCGAATCGTACACGCCGCGGAGAAAAACCCGGTGTTGGTTGACACCCACTGCTTGGTCAAAAAGCCGGAGGGCTACTACCCCGGGCTGCCGAGGTGGGTTCTCGAGGAGCTGAACCCGGAGTCGATCGTCATCATCGAGGCGCCGGCCCGGGAGGTGCTGGGGAGGAGGAGCAGGGACATCGGGCGGTGCCGGGACAGAGATGCGCTGGCCGAGGTAGAGGAGCACCAGCAGCTGAACCGCGCGATCGCCATGGCGTACGCGGCCCTCACTGGGGCGACGGTGAGGATAATCGTAAATAGGGATGGAAAACTGAGTGAAGCTGTAAAAGAGATGGTTGAGGTTCTGGGGTGATGCGGTGCGGCGGATGTTGGCAGCTGCGGTTGTTGTGGTCGTATTGATCGCCGGACTCGCTGGTTTAGCTAGGGCCCAACCAGCCCAAGCTGATCAGGCTGCCCTCAAACAAACCCTGTACAATCTCGACATATCGATCGACTCGCTTCGAAAGGGGCTTACCGGCGAAGCGAAGTCACACTTGAGAGACGCTTTTGCCCTGTACAGCATTGGCCTCAACCGCGACGGGAGAATCGAAAATACGGACAGCGCACTCCACACCCGCATAAGCGAAAGCTTTAACTCGCTTTCCCAGTCACCCGAGGAGGACAACATCAGGACCCTGCGCGCCGATGTCGAGCTGGCCGCGAGCAAAATTGGGATTTCGCTGTCGTTCTTTTACCGGCATGCGTTGTTTGTCATCCTACTCATCTCGCTCGTCTTCTCCGTCATCGTGACCCTAATCAGCAAGCGCGTCGTCAACTGGGAGCGGGTAAAACAGATAAAGGCGGAGGTTGGCGATTGGCAGAAGAAGCTTTTGGACGCCCAGCGCAAGCGGGATTTCAAGACGGTTCACAAGCTCCAGCAGGACCAGGGACGCATCTTCTCCCTGCAGGGCGAGGTAATGAGGGCTTCCTTCAAACCGACGATCTTCTATATAGTCCCCTACTTCTTGCTGTGGTGGCTGCTGTCCAAGGCGTACGCCGATTGGACGGTCGCGTGGCTGCCGTTCAGCCTGCCGCTGCCGTTCGTGGGGACAATGGGCTCACTCGGGTTCCTCGGCTGGTTCCTGCTCTCCTACTTCGGCCTCTCATACATCGTGCGAAAGCTGCTGATAGGCGATTAGGATGCCTGCCCGGAGGTACCGCTCGAGGACGTACAAGCGGCGATTCGTGAGCGTGCCCGGCGGCGTCAGCATGCGTTATATGGAGAAGCGGGGGAAGGTTTCGAGGTGTGCGCGGTGCGGACGCCCCTTGGCGGGTGTCCCCCCCGCTAGGTCGGGCGAATTGCGGGCGCTGGCGAGGAGCTCGCGCAGGCCGACCCGCCCATACGGAGGCAATTTGTGTCCAGCTTGCACCCGTCAGGCGATCAAAGAAGCGGTTAGGGCGTGAGGCCATGGTGGTCGTCGCGATCAGCGGCTTGCACGGCGCGGGTAAGACCACGGCTGCTCGGGCACTTGTGAGGCGGTTCGGGCTCAAGTACGTGTCGGCCGGCGAGGTCTTCAGGCAGCTCGCGCGCGGGCGGGGCATTACCCTCGACGAGTTTTCACGCTACGCCGAGCGCCACCCGGAAATCGACCGCCAGATCGATAGCAGGACCGCGGAGGCCGCGAAAAGGGGGAACGTGCTCATAGACGCCCGGCTGGCAGGCTGGATGGCGAAGGGGGCGGACATCAAAATCCTGCTCTACGCCCCGCTGAAGGTGCGGGTCCAGCGCATAGTCGGGCGTGAGGCGCGCGCGTACAAGGAGGTGCTCAGGGAAACCGCGGTCAGGGAGCGCAGCGAGGCGAGGCGCTTCAAGCGGTTTTATGGCATAGACGTCAACGATTGGTCGGCGTTCGACCTCGTGCTCAATACCGAGCACTTCAGCCCGAGGGAAATGGCGAGGTTGCTCGAGCTCACGGTTGAATTTATCGGCAAGCGAAGGGGGCGTGGCTAAAAGTGGTTACGGAAGTTGGGCGGGTTTGCGTGAAGCTGGCCGGGCACGAGGCTGGCAAGCGATGCGTCATCGTCGAGGTGATCGATCGCACCAACGTTTTGATCGCAGGCCCGGGGGTCAAGCGGAGGCGCTGCAACATCGCACACCTCGAGCCGCTGCCGCAGAAATTGGGGATCACAGAAGGCGCCACGGACGAAGAGATCAAGCGCGCACTCGAAGCGGTTGGTGCTGGTGGGGCAGTTGGGTAGGCTTCCATCGGATGTCGTGCGCGAGGTGCTCGTGCGAACCCATGATGTAACCGACCCCCGCTACGGCTGTAGACCGGGCGAGAGGCCGATGCGCGAGCACATCAGGCTGGGCGTGATAAACCTCGACAAGCCAATCGGACCGACGTCGCACGAGATAGTCGCGTGGGTTAAGCGCGTGCTCGAGGTCCGCCGCGCCGGGCACAGCGGGACACTCGACCCAAAGGTCAGCGGGGTGCTCCCGGTCGCCCTCGGGGATGCGACAAAACTCACCCAGGCGCTGCTACCGGCCGGCAAAGAGTACACGTGCGTGATGCACCTGCACGGCGAGGTCCCCAGGCACAAACTCGAGCAGGCGTTGCGGGAGTTCGAGGGTGAGGTGTACCAGCGACCCCCGGTGCGGGCCGCGGTGAAGCGGGCCCTGCGGAAGAGGCGGATTTACTACATCGAGCTTCTCGAATGCGAGGGACGTGACGTGCTCATGCGCATCGGCTGCGAGGCTGGCACCTATGCGCGGAAGCTCTGTTTATCACCCCATACCGAGCTTTTCCTAACAAATGGGGGACTCGTGAGAATCAAAGATTTGGTTGAAAGTCCAGGTTTTACCAAAGATGGTAGGCATAAAGCATGCAGAACACCGACGCTTGCAGATTCCTTCCAAATAGGAGATAACGATATTGTGGCTTTTCAAAAACTGTCCGCGCCAAAAGAGATGGTTAAGATAACCACAAGCTCAGGGATAAGTCTGGAGGTAACCCCAGAACATGACATCTTAATTGATGCGGATGTCGGGAGTAAATGGTGCCCCGCGGGAAAACTTAAAAAAATAGATTTTATCTACTCTCCTCGCGTCATAGATCTTCATGAGGAAACACCTTACTTGATAGACCTTTTGGATGAAGGTGTACTTGTTAACGACAAATCGATTAAGAACGCTTGCAAAGAGATTCTCCGGGGAAAATTTGGAAACATACGCAGGGCTGCGAAGAGATTAAACTTGAATCGAAGGGCGTTTTTTCCAGATAGTGAGCTGGGAATCAGTGTCAAAAATATCCAAAAGATCTGTGAAAACTGGGATGAACTAAAAAAATGGATCGGTGAGCTTAAAGGGGAATCCGGTCAGATCGTGCGCTTGCCTCGGCGCACAGTAAACGAAGATTTAGCATATCTGCTCGGGCTACTCGCTTCGGATGGTTGCATCGTATTTGACATCAAAAGACATGTCCGGCCTCACAGGATTATATTTCACAATACAAGCGCGAAATTGAAAGATGAGTTCGTCAAACTCCATAAAAAACTGTTCCCCGAGGTGCCGATTCACGTTAGGAGAGTTAGAAAAGATTTGTTCGAGGTAAAAACCGATAATTTTGTTCTAGCCGGGGTGGCCTTTTCTCTCGGTATCCGAAGCCCAAATGAAGAGTCAGAACTCGCACCACTACTCACACTTCCCAAATCCGCGATAGCAGCGTTTTTGAGGGGATATTTTGATGGGGATGGTTTAGCCTTTTGCAAAAAGAAAACTCGAACAAAAGCATATGATACATTTATCCTGTTTACAACGGCAAACTACAAGACATCTAAACGGCTCTATCAGCTCCTCAAAAGGATCGGCATTCGCAGCAAGATACTGCCAAGAAAAACACTCGGTGGTTTCCACCAATCTAATTCAAGGGCTTATGACGTGGTGGTAAATACTCCTGGCGACAAACTCAGGTTCATGGAAGAGATTGGGAGTTTCCATCCGCATAAACGAAAAGTTTTTGAGAGAATCAAAAAAGTGCTAAAACGACACAGAGCCGTAGACGATTTTGATTACGTGAGCCAAAAATGTGTGCGCCTTATCAAGACCATCATGGGAAAACATAATGTTTCTAGAAATCAGTTGCGGTGCGGTGGGAGCATTTACGAAATTCTAAATGAAGAACGAAAGCCCATCCGCTATATTGTTAGAAAGATTTTGCATCGTTTTGATGAAATTGGTATTAGCGACATGAATCTTGACGAGTTAAAAAAACTGTGTGAAGGCCAGTATTACCTAGAGAAAATCAAGTCCATTAGAAGAGTCAAAGCCAATGACCCCCACGTATTCGATTTAACAGTCGACTGCACCCACAATTTTATCCCCGAAGGAGCAATCGTTGTAAGCAATTGCTTCGACATCGGAGAGGTTCTGGGATGCGGCGCCCATATGGCCGAGCTCAGGCGGACGCGGGCCGGACCGTTCCGCGAGGACGAAACGCTCACAAAACTGCACGATTTGGCGGACGCCTACGCGTTCTGGCGCGAGGAGGGAAGCGAGGAGTACCTCCGGAGGACGATTCTTCCTGTGGAGGCGGCAGTCGGGCACCTGCCGAAGCTGGTCGTCCGGGACGGGGCTGTCGATGCACTCTGCCACGGCGCGAGCCTAGCCGCCCCCGGGGTGCTGACGGTTGAAACCGGCATCTCGCAGGGTGACCTGGTAGCGCTGATGACGCTCAAGGGAGAGCTGATATCCCTCGCGAGAGCCGAGATGGCATCGAAGCAGATTTGCGAAGCCGATCACGGCATAGTCGCGAAGCCCGAGCGCGTGGTGATGTCTCCAGGGGTTTATCCAAAGAAGTGGAAGTGAAAAATCAGCTTCCCCCCAAAATTTATGTTACATATGTAACAGTAAAATCAAAACCCAGTTTTCTCGTTTGTGAAATCAACCCGCTGAAGAAAGAGCATATAGCTTGAAAAACCGTAATCAAACTTGGGCCGGGGTAGCCAAGTCAGGTAAGGCGCATGCCTGGAGAGCATGTGGCCCTTCGGGCCTCCAGGGTTCAAATCCCTGCCCCGGCGCCAAACACTTCTGGTGACTGTTGTCCCAAAACCTGTATGTGTACTTAGCTCACGCGCCGGGGATTGTAATTCCAGTAGCCTTGGCCCGTGCATCAACACCCCCGTTGATCCTTGCAGCCCTCACAAAAATCAACACCCCTGTTGACAGCGGTGCGTGGACCCTAAAACGCGATGTGAACGTCGTCTCGATGCCCACCGCAAACGACAGAACAGTTAAATGCATACGTTTGCCCAGCCATTCGAAGGTGCTTAATACGACTTCAAACAAACTAGAAGAAGATGGTATGCCGGTGGAATTCAAGCACATCGTGCGCCTTGCGGGCAAGGACCTGAGCGGCGAGAAGCGGGTCCAGCTCGCGCTTGCCGACCTCAAGGGCGTGAGCGTGATGATGGCCCGCGCGGTCGCATATGCGGCGAAGGTGAACCCGATGGTGAAGCTGGGCAGCTTGGACAAGGAGGAGATAAAGAGGCTGGAGGAGGTGGTTTCCCAGCCCCAAGCCCACGGCGTCCCGGGCTGGATGCTCGACCGCAGGAAGGACCAGGACACCGGCAAGGACATCCACATCATAGGCGCCGAGATCGATCGGAGGGTCCGCGCGGACATCGCCTTGGAGCGCAGGGTAAGGAGCCGGCGCGGCATAAGGCACGAGCTCGGCCTGCCTGTTAGGGGGCAGCGGACCCGCTCGACCGGCCGCAGGGGGATGGTGGTCGGGGTTAAGCGCAAAGAGATCCGCATCCGCGAGGCAGAGGCCGCCGCGAAGCGCGGGGAGGCTCCGAAGCGCGGGAAGGTGAAGGAGGAGAAGCCGGCGGAAGAAAAGGAGGCGAAGGAGGAGAAGTGATCGCGTGGGCGACCCCAAGAAGCAGCGAAAGAAATTCCTCAGGCCATCCCACCCGTGGGAGAAGGAGCGGATAGAGGCGGAGAACAAACTGCTCAGCCGGTACGGGCTACGCCGGAAGGAGGAGGTCTGGAAGGCCGAGACGGTGCTCCGCGGCTTCAGGCGGAACGCCCGGCGCCTGCTCACGGCATCCGGGCCGCAGGCGGAGCTCGAGACTAGGCAGATGCTGGAGAGGTTCCGCCGCCTCGGTTTGGTGGCGGGCGATGCAACCCTCGACAGCGTGCTCGGTCTGACGGTTGAGGACATCTTTGGGAGGCGCCTGCAGACGCTCGTTCACAAAAAGGGTCTGGCGAGGACGCTGCTCCAGGCGCGCCAGCTCGTGCTCCACGGCCACATCACGGTCGGGGGCAGGCGCGTGGCCGTGCCGGGTTACCTCGTGAGCGTGGCCGAGGAAGGGGTGATCGACCGCGTCGGGGGTATGCCGACAGAGGAGCGACCAAAGCCGGAGGAGCCAGCGACCAAGGTTGGTGAAGCCCAAGGCGCCCAAGGGCAGGTTGAACCGGAGGAGGGATGAGCGTGCCAGAGGGTAAGTGGGGGGTGGCTCACATATTTTCATCTTTCAACAACACCATCGTGCACGTAACGGACCTGACAGGCGCGGAGACCGTTTCGCGCTGGTCGGGCGGCATGATTGTGAAGGCCGACCGCGAGGAGTCCTCACCGTACGCGGCGATGCAGGCGGCTGCTCGAGCTGCCGAGGAGGCGATGGAAAAGGGCTTCACGGGCGTCCACATCAAGGTCCGCGCCCCGGGGGGCAGCGGTTCCAAGAGCCCGGGGCCGGGAGCTCAGGCCGCGATCCGGGCGCTCGCGCGAGCTGGCATGCAGATAGGGAGAATCGAGGACGCAACGCCGACGCCGCACGATGGGGTCAAGCGCAAGGGCGGAAGGAGAGGCCGCAGAGTCTAGATTGATGGGCCCCCACTCCCAGATGCTTCAATTTTTATGTTACACGTGTAACAGTAAAATCGCCCTGAAAAGTTTTTAAGTAGTTAATTAAACGGCCCAGA